>NZ_VLNU01000001.1:1500000-1660000 GCF_009765165.1 Lysobacter panacisoli | reverse complement strand
AAGATCACCTGGTGCCCCAGGTCCTGGAACTGGCGCATCTTGTTCAGCAGGACCGTGTGCCCCAGGTGCAGGTCCGGCGCGGTCGGGTCGAAGCCGGCCTTGATCCGCAGGGGGCGGCCGAGCTTGAGGCGGGCCTCGAGCTCCTCGCGCTTGAGGATCTCGTCGGCACCGCGGCCGATCAGGTCGAGGGCTTCTTGGTGGGGGGTCTGGGGGGCCAAAGCTGGGACTCGCTACGTGAATGGTGAACGCGCAATGCGATCACGATCATGGATTTGGGTTAAATGCGGGTTAAACATAACCGCTCGGGTTTGTGACGAAAAACCCTATTCAGCTCAAGGGTTTGACGCACACTGCTCGCGTCACTATGGTAACGCCGCTACACAGCCTTCACACCTGCGCGGGATTTCCAACATGACAGCATCCGACAGCGGTACGGATCGACGCCAACGCCTCAAGGCGAAGCGCGAAGCCGCTCTGCACCGCACGGTGCTCGCCCGCCAGAATTCCGACGGATTCACCGGCCGCTGGTCGCGTCGCCAGTGGGCGCACGCGAGCCTGTTCGCAACGCTCGGCGTGCTCGTCGCTGCGATCGTGCCCGGTTTCGGCCCGACTTCCAACGCACAGCCCATGCATGCGCAGCGCAGCTCGCTCGCGCTCGCGCTGCCGCCGCTTCCGCTGGCGCGCCTGAAGGGCCATAGCGGCGACAGCTGGCAGATCGTCCGCATCCAGCGCGGCCAGACCCTGGGCGCGGTGTTCGAGGACATGGACATCTCCGCCTCGGACATGCATCTGCTCCTCGACGCGGTCCCGCAGGACAAGTCGGTGCTGACCCGGCTCAAGCCCGGCACCGAACTCGCCTTCGACCTTCCGGTCAGCGGCGAGCTGCGCACGTTCCGCTACGACCGCGACGACAGCCACCGCGTCGAACTGACCCTCGCCGGCGACAAGGTCACCGAGAAGGTGCTCGTGCGCCCGACCGAGACCCGCACCGTCGTCATCAGCGGCAAGGTCGGCAAGTCGCTGTTCCGTTCCGGCCGCAAGCTCGGCCTGACCGGCAGCAACCTCAACACGCTGACCGACGAGATCTTCAAGTACGACATCGACTTCAACGAGGACGTGGGCGCGAACGACCGCTTCAGCGTCGTCGTCGAGCAGACCTGGCGCGAAGGCGAATTGCTGCGCACCGGTCCGGTGCTGGCCGCCACGTTCACCACCGGCGGCAAGCTGCATACCGGCTTCCGCTTCGAGCGCGACGGCAAGTCCGAATACTTCACCGGCGACGGCCGTCCGCTGAAGAAGAGCTTCATCCGCATGCCGATCCCGTATGCGCGCCTGACCTCGAACTTCGGCACCCGCCGCCATCCGGTGCTGGGCCGCACGCGCATGCACAAGGGCGTGGACTACGCCGCACGCACGGGCACGCCGATCATGGCCGCCGGCGACGCACGCGTGAAGTCGGCCGGCTGGATGGGCGGCTACGGCAACGCGGTGGTGCTCGACCACGGCCGCGGCTACAGCACGCTGTACGGCCACATGTCGCGCATCGGCAAGATCCGCGCGGGCCAGCGCATCGCGCAGGGCACGGTGATCGGCTACGTGGGCAGCACCGGCATGTCGACCGGCCCGCACCTGCATTACGAATTCCGCGTCAACGGCGTGCACCGCAACCCGCTGTCGATCACCATGCCGCCGCCGGAACCGCTGTCGGGTGTCGCGCTGGCGCAGTTCCGCGCGCAGACCTCCGTCGCGCTGGCGCGGATCCAGAAGGTCGAGAACATCATCTACGCCGATGCCGGCAGCGCCTCTCCGGCCGCCGCCGAGGCGAAGAAGCCGGCCAAGACCAAGGCCTGAGCCCGACATGCCGGCCTTCACGACCGGGCCCGCACGCGGCCCGTTCGATGGACTCTTCGTCGGCCTGATCTCCGGCACCAGCGCCGACGGCATCGATGCCGCGCTGGTGCGCTTCACTCGCAACGACCACGACCACGTCGAGCTGGTGCTGGGCCGCACCTACGCGTGGGACGAAGGCCTGCGCGAGCGACTGGTCGCCCTCGGCCAGGGCGGCGAAGCACAGTCGCTGGACGAGCTCGCCACGTTCGACGTGCAGATCGCCGAGGCATTCGCGGCGGCCGCGGTCGAATTGCTGCGCGAATCCGGCACGAATCCCGCCGACGTCCGGGCGATCGGCTCGCATGGGCAGACCGTGCGCCATCGCCCCGAAGGCGCACGTTTCGACGGCCGCCATCCTTTCACCTGGCAGCTCGGCGACGGCAACCTCATCGCCGAACGCACCGGCATCGCCACGGTCGCCGACTTCCGTCGTCGCGACGTCGCCGCGGGCGGGCACGGCGCGCCGCTGCTGCCGGGGCTGCACGCGGCCCTGCTGCACGCGGCGGACGAAGACCGGGCCGTGCTCAACCTGGGCGGCATCGCCAACTTCACCCTGCTGCCGGCGCAAGGCGCGGTGCGCGGCTTCGACACCGGCCCGGCCAACTGCCTGCTCGATGCGTGGTGCCTGCGTCACACCGGTCGCGCCTACGACGCCGGCGGTGCGTTCGCCGCGCAGGGCCTACTCGACGCCGACCTGCTAGCGCGCCTGCTGGACGAGCCGTGGTTCATGCTGCCGCCGCCCAAGAGCACCGGGCGCGAGCAGTTCCACCTGGCCTGGGTCGAACGCCGTCTGGCCGGTAACGAATCGCCCGCCGACGTGCAGGCCACGCTGCTGGAGCTGAGCGCGATCACCATCGCCGATGCCCTGCGCGCACAGCAGCCGCACACGCGGCGCGTGCTGGCGTGTGGCGGCGGCGTGCACAACCCGCGCCTGCTCGAACGCATCGGCGCGCAGTTGCCGGGCGTGATCGTGGAATCGACCGCGCGCCACGGCGTGGACCCGGATTTCGTCGAAGCGATGGGTTTCGCGTGGCTGGCGCGGCAGACCCTGGCCGGCCTGCCCGGCAATCTTCCCAGCGTCAGCGGTGCGGTCGGCCCGCGTGTCCTGGGCGCGGTGTATCCCGCGGCCTGAGCCGCACTCAGCTCTTCTGCGCGTAGGCCATGAGGTCGCGGTCGACGTCGGTCAGGCCGCTCGATTCGAGCGTCTGCGCCTGCACGTCCCCCGGCCGGTCCATGCGGCCGATCAGCGAGAAACCCGGATCGCTGGGGATGCCTTCCAGCGCGTTGATCGCCGCCTGCAGCGCACTCGCGTCGGTCTCGCTGAAGCGCGCGGCCATCTCGGCCTCGCACGCGAACAGGCCGTGCTCGAGCAGGTGCATCAAGGCTTCCTGCAGCGGCCAGCTGCGCGTCGCGGCGATGCGCTTGATGCGATCCAGCAGCAGCGGGTCGATGTCGTGCAGGATGATGTCGGTCATACGGTCGTTCCCTTGATCAAGCACGGGGGCACTTGGTCATTGCGCAACAGGCGCGGTGAGGCGCGCACCGGGTCGGCGCACGGCCAGGATCAGGCACAGGAGCAAGGCAGGTACGCCGATCAGGGCCGTTCCCGCGAAGAATAGCGAATCGGTCCCGGAAAAAACTGCGGGCGATTTCCGATTGCGGGCGCTCCGATCGGCCATCAGGCTCCCGCGCCCTCCGATCGTTCAGGACTGGACGTGCCCGCGCTCCCCAAGGATTGGTCGATCATGCCCCGGCGCAACATGAACACGTACAGCAGTATCCCGGGGAGGGCCGCGAGTGTGGTCAGCAGGTAGAACTGCACGTAACCGAGCTGTTCGATGAGCGCGCCAGCGGTGGTGCCGGTCAGCAGGCGACCCACGACGCTCGCCGCCGCCGAGAGCAATGCGTACTGCGTTGCGGTGTACGCCAGATTGCACAGCGCCGACAGATAGGCCACCACCACCACGCCGCCGATGCCGCTGGCGAAGTTCTCGAAGCCGATGGTGAACGCCAGCAGCGCGTTGGAATGTCCGTGCGCCGCAAGCCACGCGAAGCTGAGATTCGACGCGCCCATCATCACCAGCGAGATCAGCACCGACCGCTTGAGCCCGATGCGGGCGTATAGCGCGCCACCGACGAAGATGCCGATCAGCATCGCGAAGAAGCCCAAGCCTACGTCCCAAGTCGCGATCTCGTCGTTGCTGAAACCCAGATCGTTCAACAACAAGCGCAGGGTAAGGTTGGCCAGCGTATCGCCGATCTTGTGCAGCAGCACGAACAGGAGAACGAGGAATGCGCCACGGCGACGAAGGAACTCGCTGAGCGGGCCAATCGTCGCGTGCCACGCCTGACGCCATCCGCGGTGCTCGCTCACCACGATGTGGCGCTTCGGTTCGCCGAGCACCAGACCGACCAGCAACGCGGGCAAGGCCAAGCCGGCGCACAGCAGATACGCCAAACCCCAACCACCTCGCGCCGCCACGTACAGCGCCAGAGAACCGGCGATCACCGCGCCCAGGCGCCAGCCGTACTGCGACATGCCCGAGCCCACGCCGAGCTGCTCGGGGCGCAGCGTTTCGATTCGATACGCGTCGATGACGATGTCATATGTCGCACCGGCGATGCCGACGGCGACTGCGGCCATCGCCACTTGGGTAAGGCTGGCGCTTGGATCGAGCATGCCGAGCCAGATGACGCTCGCCATGACCAGCACGCCGGCGAGAATCAGCCACGACACGCGCTGCCCCAGTCGCCCCAACACCGGCAGGCGGAATCCATCGACCAGCGGCGCCCAGAGGAACTTCAGGTTATAGGCCAGGAACGCCAGCGAGAAAGCGGTGACGGCCTTCTTGTCTATCCCGTCCTGCGCCAAGCGCGTAGTCAGCGTCGCGCCGATCATGCTGTACGGAAATCCGGACGAGATACCGAGGAACAGCGCCGCGATCGGCCCTCGCTGCAGGTAGGGGCGCACGCTCATCGGCACGCGCTGGATCCAGTCGCTTGAACTCATTCGGCGTAGTCCACCGTAAACGGCGCATGGTCCGAGAAGCGCGGCTCGCGCAGGATCGAGCACGCCTTCAGCTTCGGCGCGAGCGACGGCGTGACGAGTTGATAGTCGATGCGCCACCCCACGTTGTTCGCACGCGCGGCGCCGCGGTTGCTCCACCACGTGTAGTCCTGGCCTTCGGTATGCAGCGCGCGGTAGGCGTCGACCCAGCCGGAGGTGTCCACGCACAGGCCGTTGAGCCAGTCACGCTCGGGCGGCAGGCAACCGGAGTTCTTCTGGTTGCTGCTCCAGTTCTTGATGTCGAGCTTCGAGCGCACGATGTTCCAGTCGCCGCACAGCACGTAATCGCGGCCGCTCGCCAGCCATTCGTCCAGGTGCGGCTTGAGCCAGTCCATCACCTTGAACTTGAATCCCTGGCGTTCCTCGCCCGAGGAGCCGGACGGGATGTAGAACGAGACGACGCTGAGGTTGCCGAAGCGCGCTTCGATGTAGCGCCCTTCGTCGTCGAACGGCGACCAGCCCATCGAGGTGCGCACTTCATCGGGTTCGCGCCGGCTGTAGATCGCCACGCCGCTGTAGCCCTTCTTCGTGCTCGCGTCCTTGAACCAGGCGCGATAGCCCTCGGGCAGGAACTGCGGGCCGGCCAGCTGGTGTTCCTGCGCCTTGGTTTCCTGCACGCACAGGACGTCCGCGTCCTGCGTGCGGAACCAGTCGAAGAACCCCTTGTTGGCGGCCGAGCGCAGGCCGTTGGCGTTGAAGCTGATGATGCGCATGCGCACTCCACGGAATGTCGGGCGATCATAGCCCGGAGCGGCGCTGCAAAAGGGGCGCAGGGCCTATCATGGCGGGCATGTCCGTCGTCACCGCCCGCATCGTCCGCGTCGCGCCCATCCTCGATCCCGACGAGCCCGCCGCGAAGGCGGTCCGGGCGCTGCGGGTGACGCAGGAGCAGTACCGCTTCGTCGGCGAGACGGCCTTCAACCTCGGCGACACCCTGCGCGATCCGATGAGCGAGGCGATGGCGGTATGGGCCGGCGACGAAGTCGTGGGTTTCTACCGGCTCGATTTCGCACCCAACGCGGTCGTCGGCCGTTCGCTCGGCGTGCCCAGCGTGGGCCTGCGCGCATTCGTGATCGACCACGGCCGCCAGGGGTTGGGCTACGGCGCGCAGGCCATGACGGCCTGCTGCGAGGACCTGCGCCGACGCCATCCGGACCGCGCCCTGCTGGTGCTCACCGTGAACGTCGCCAACCCGGCTGCGATCGCGGCTTATCGCAAGAGCGGCTTCGTCGACACCGGCGAACTCTTCAACGGCGGCAGCGCCGGCCCGCAGCACATCATGCTCCGCACCCTTCGAACTCACGCCCCCGCGACCGCCACGCCATGACCGACCACCGCTCCCGCTTCCTGCAACTGGCCCTGCAGGCCGACGCCCTGCGCTTCGGCGACTTCACCCTCAAGTCCGGCCGCCAGAGCCCCTACTTCTTCAACGCCGGCCGGTTCGATTCGGGCACGGCGATGGCCGGCCTGGCCGGCTGCTACGCCGACGCGATCGACGCCCACGGCGTCGCGTTCGACCTGTTGTTCGGCCCGGCCTACAAGGGCATTCCGCTGGCGACCGCGCTGGCCTGCGAGTACGCACGCCGTGGCCGCGACCTGCCGCTGGCGTTCAACCGCAAGGAAGCCAAGACCCACGGCGAAGGCGGCAACCTGATCGGCGCACCGCTCGCCGGCCGCCGCGTGCTGATCGTCGACGACGTGATCACCGCCGGCACCGCGATCCGCGAAGCGCTGGGCCTGATCGCCGACGCCGGCGGCATCGCCGCGGGCATCGTCATCGCACTCGACCGCCAGGAAGCCGTGGACCCTGCCACTTCCCGACGCTCCGCGGCACAAACGGTCGCAGCCGACCACGGTCTGCCGGTCATCGCGGTGGCGACGCTGGGCGACCTGCTCGCCTTCGCCGGCGATCGCGCGGAGCTGTCCGGACAGCGCGAGCGCCTGCTGGCCTATCGCCAGGCCTATGGCAGCGAGGCGAATGCCTGACGCCTTCGCCGGACGCGCGCGATGGCGTGAGTCTTGCATGATCCTTGCCTCATACCGTCCACGTTCGAAGCTCACTGCGCCCATGAACAAGTCCCTGCCGCTGCTCGCCTGCACCCTGATGTTCGCCGTCGCCGGCGTGTCGCTGGCCGCGCAACCGCAGAAGGGCAGCAACGCCAAGGCGAAGAAGCTGTACTGCTGGGAAGAGAACGGCCAGAAGGTCTGCGGCGACGCGCTCCCGGCCCACGCCGTGGACAGCGCGCGCACCGAGATCAACTCCAAGAGCGGCCTGACCACCGGCCAGATGGGGCGCGCGCTCACCGGCGCCGAACTCGTCGCCGCCCAGGCGCAGGCGCAGGCGAAGAAGGAAGCCGCGGTGCTCGCCGAAGCTGCAGCCCGCCGCGATCGCGCGATGGCCGAGTCCTATTCGACCGAGGAAGACCTGCGCCGCGCGTTCGGCGAGCGCCAGGCGGTGATGGACGAGACGATCAAGGCCTCGCGCCTTGGCGTCGAAGGCCGCCGCCAGAGCCTGATCAGCCTGCTGCGCCGCGCGGGCGAAAGCGAGCTGGAAGGCAAGGTCGTCGCCAAGGCCCAGCGCGAGAAGGTCAGCACCCAGCACGAGCTGCTCCTGCGCCAGCAGGAAATGCTGGTCCAGCAGCTGGCCGAGCGCGAGCAGATCGACGAGGCACTGGCGGCTGCGCTGGAGCGCTACAACGCGCTGAAGAAGCCCGCCGACGGCGGCTGATCCGAGCCGATCGGATCGCCTGAAGCGGGCGGCGACTCGCCGCCATGCTTGCCCACGCATCGCACGTGGGGATGACGAACTCCCGGAATCGACACAGCGGGCATCGTCACCCGCCGTCCCTGCGATTCCTTCGATCAAACACGCGAGGCGCGCCATGCCATTCGCACGGCGCGCCCCGGTCGCTGCGCGTCAGAACGGCAGCGTGAGGTCCGGCTTCAGCGCGAGCAGCTGGGTGCGGAAGTCGTTCTTGATCCGCGCCAGCGCCTCGGGCGAATCGGCATCGAAGCGCATGACCAGCACCGGCGTGGTGTTGGACGCGCGCACCAGGCCCCAGCCGTCCGCGTAATCCACGCGCAGGCCGTCGATGGTCGACAGGCGCGCGCCTTCGAACTGCGCCTCGTTGCGGAAGCGCTCGACGAAGGTGTGCGGGTCGCCATCGGGCGCGTCGACCTTGATCTCCGGCGTGGACACGCCGTTGGGCAGCGCAGCCAGCGTTTCCGACGGCGAGCGCGGCTGCGCGGCGAGGATTTCCAGCAGGCGCGCGGCGGCGTAGATGCCGTCGTCGAAGCCGTACCAGCGCTCCTTGAAGAAGAAGTGGCCGCTCATCTCGCCGGCCAGTTCCGCGTCGGTCTCGCGCATCTTGGCCTTGATCAGCGAGTGACCCGTCTTCCACATCAGCGGGCTGCCGCCGTGGCGCAGGATCTGGCCAGGCAGGCGACCGGTGCACTTCACGTCGTACAGGATCACCGCACCCGGGTTGCGTTCGAGCACGTCGGCGGCGAACAGCATCAGCAGGCGGTCGGGGAAGATGTTCTCGCCATCGCGCGTGACCACGCCCAGGCGGTCGCCGTCGCCATCGAAGGCGATGCCCAGGTCCGCTTCCAGGCGCTGCACCATCTTGATGAGGTCGGTGAGGTTGTGCGGCTCGCTCGGGTCCGGATGGTGGTTCGGGAAGGTGCCGTCGATGTCGCAATACAGCGGCGTGACCTCGGCGCCGATCGCGCTGAGCACGCGCGGACCGATGTCGCCCGCCACGCCGTTGCCGGCGTCGACCACCACCCGCAGCGGGCGGTCGATCTGCACGTCGGAGGCGATGCGCTGGACGTAGTCCTCGGAGATGTCGCGCTGGACCAGCGAACCCAGGTCGGCCAGTTGCAGGCGATCGTCGGCGATGCGGGCGTACAGGTCGACGATGGCGTCGCCGGACAGGGTCTCGCCGCCAACCACGATCTTGAAGCCGTTGTAGTCCGGCGGGTTGTGGCTGCCGGTGACCGACACGCACGAGCCGGCGCGCAGGTGGTAGGCGCCGAAGTACACCACCGGCGTCGGCGCCAGGCCGATATCGATGACGTTGCGGCCGGCCTTGCGCAGGCCGGAGATCAGACCTTCGACCAGGGTCGGGCCGGACAGGCGGCCGTCACGGCCGACCACGATGTCGGTCAGGCCCTTCTCGTGCATCAGCGAGCCGACGGACTGGCCGATCAGCTCGGCCACGCCGGCATCCAGCGTCTGCCCGACCACGCCACGGATGTCGTAGGCGCGGAAGATGCCGCGGTCGATGGCGACCGGACGGGACGGGCTGGCGGGCTTGGGCGGGGTCACGGGCGTGGGCTTCGGCGTCGGGGGACTGGCCTCCATGCTCTCCGCCAGCGTCTGAACCGGACCTTCCTCGTCGGCTTCGGCGGCCTTGCGCCGCAATTTGATATGAGGTGCGCGCCAGGTCAGGAAGGCCAGCAGCAGCATGACCGCCGCCGCGATGAAGCAGGCCAGTGCGTCCAGCCCGAACGGGCCGCCGGCCACGTCCGGCACCGCCGCAGCCACGCGCAGGTCACTGCCCGGAATCTTCTCCGCCAACGCCTCGGCACCGCCGGCCAGCTGCTTGTCGCCGCGCTCCACGGCGCTGTAGCCGCCCTGGCGCAGGGCCAGGTAGGTGTCATCACCGACCGACGCATCTTCGAGGCCGCCACTGACCTTCTTCAGCGGCAGGCGCGCGTAGGCAACGGCGACCGGCTGGGTACCGCTCAGCACCGGCGCGGCCATCGCGAGCTGCGGGCCGCTGCCGTGGCGCACCAGTCCGGCGACCGGCTTGCCCGCCTCGATCGCCGCCTCGATCACACCCATGCGGCCATAGCCGCTCTTGGGCAGCGAGGCGTATTCCGCGGACAGGTCCAGCGGCAGCACCGTCACGTCGGCGGCGCCCTTCCAGTCCTTGGCGAGTGCCTGCGATGCGGTCGCCAGATCGCCGGCGGCGATGGCGTTCTGCACGGCCGGCGTCGCCAGGCGGGCGGTCAACTGCTTCTGCTCCGACGACAGCGCCAGACGCGCGGCATCGACCGCCTCGTCGCGCGCCTGCGTGACGGACACGCGGCGCGCGCCGTCGCGGTGCAGTTCCCACCCGCTCCAGGCGAACCAGCCGGCCAGCAGCACGAACAGCCCGACCAGCACCGGCAGCAGCACCTTCAGGCGCGCGGCCGAAGCCGACACTTGTCCCATTTCCAGACCCTTCATCGACTTCCCCTTGTCAGCGCACGCCGGTGTGGCCGAAGCCACCGGCCCCGCGCGCACTGGTTTCGAATTCTTCCACCACCTGCAGCGTCGCCCGCACGATCGGCAGGATGACGAGCTGGGCGATGCGATCCCCTGGCTGCATCGTAAAAGCCTCGCGACCGCGGTTCCAGACGCTGATCAGCAGCGGCCCCTGGTAATCGGCGTCGATCAGCCCGGTACCGTTGCCCAGCACGATGCCGTGCTTATGGCCCAGTCCCGAACGCGGCAGGATCACCGCGCACATCGTCGGATCGCCCAGGTGGATCGACAGGCCCGACGGCACCAGCGCGGTATCGCCTGGCTGCAGCGTCAGCGCATCGTCCAGCGCGGCGCGCAGGTCGAGTCCGGCGCTGGCTTGCGTGGCATAGGTCGGCAGCGGCCATTCGCCGCCGAAGCGCGGATCGAGGATCTTCAGTTCAAGCGTATGGTTCATGCGTCCGATCGTTGGGTATCGAGCCAGTATGGAAGGCGCGCGGTGCGCGGTAGGTGACGCAAGGGTCGTGCCAGCGGCGCGCGTCAGGTCGGCATGCGCGCGGCGACCAGTTCGAGCAGCGCGTCGGCCAGCGCTGTCTTCGGCGCGGGACCAAGCGCCTGCGCGAGACCGTCGGCCGCGTACACGGTGAGCGTGTTGTCGTCGCTCTCGAAACCGCTGCCGGCCACGCCGACGCGGTTCGCGGCGATCAGGTCCAGGCGCTTGTTCTCCAGCTTGCCGCGCGCATACGCCTCGACATGGTCGGTCTCGGCGGCGAATCCCACCACCAGTCGCGGCCGCTGCGCGTGCGTGGCGATGTCGGCGAGGATGTCGCGCGTGCGCACCAGGGTCAGGGTCAACGTGTCCTGCCCGGCGGTCTTCTTGATCTTGTTGGAAGCGGCCTGCGCAGGCGCGAAATCCGCCACCGCCGCCGCGCCGATGTAAACGTCGGCCGGCAGCTGCGCCAATACCGCCTCGTGCATCTGCGCGGCCGAACGCACGTCGATGCGCTGCACGCCGGCGGGCGTCGGCAGCGACACCGGGCCGGCCACCAGCACGACCTGCGCGCCGCGCTGCGCCGCGGCCTGGGCCACGGCGAAACCCATCTTCCCGCTGCTGCGGTTGCCGATGAAGCGGACCGGATCGATGTCCTCGTAGGTCGGCCCCGCGCTGACCACGATCCGCAATCCCTGCAGCGAGGCGCTCATGCGCCGCCCCTGCGCAACGCGGCGACGATCTCCTCCGGCTCGCTCATGCGACCCGGACCCGATTCGCCTTCCGCGAGCGGACCGTCGTTCGGCCCGACCACCTGCATGCCGCGCGCGCGCAGCGTCGCCATGTTGTCCTGCGTGGCCGGGTGCAGCCACATGCGATGGTTCATCGCCGGCGCCACGGTCACCGGCGCGGTTGTCGCCAGGCACAGCGTGGTGACCAGATCATCGGCGAAACCGTGCGCCAGCCGCGCCAGCGTGTTGGCCGTCGCGGGCGCGATCACCACGCGATCCGCCCAGCGGGCGAGTTCGATGTGACCCATCGCGGCTTCGGCGGCGGCATCCCACAGCGAGGTGCGCACGGGCCGGCCGGACACGGCCTGGAAGGTCGTCGCGCCGACGAAGTGCTGGGCGTTCTCGGTCATGGCCACGGTCACCTCGGCACCGGCGTCGCGCAGTCGGCGGACCAGCTCCGCCGACTTGTACGCGGCGATCCCTCCGCAGACGCAGAGCAGCACCTTCTGTCCTTGCAGGGAACCGGGCTCGACCATCGGGCAAATACCTACTGCGATAACCGCATTTAGCTTACCCGAAGGCATGCGAAACCCCTGCGGCGTCCGCCGCCGCGATTCGCTGGAATAGGCACCAGTGGAGGCCGGGCGCCCGGCGGTCAGGGGAGCGCGACGGCACACCGCGCCGACCGTCGGGCGCCGGCCGCCCACTTCCACATCGACGCCACATCGACGACGGGTTCCCGCATGCACATCCGAGACTGGCCCAGCGAGGAACGACCGCGCGAACGCCTGCTCGCCCACGGCGCCGCGGTCCTCAGCGACGCCGAACTGCTGGCGATCTTCCTCGGCTCCGGCCTGCGCGGCCGGGACGCGGTGGCGACCGCGCGCGATCTCCTGCAGGCGCACGGTCCGTTGCGGGTCCTGCTCGAACGCCCGCCCACGGAACTGGCGCGCCTGCCCGGCCTCGGCCCGGCGCGCGCATGTGCGCTGGCGGCGGCGCTGGAACTCGGTCACCGCATGCTCGGCGCGGATCTGAAGCGCGGGCTGCTCCTGAGCGATCCGCGCTCCGCCGGCGACTATTTCGCCCAACGCCTGCGCGGCCGCCCCCACGAAGTGTTCGCGGCCCTGTTCCTCGACACGCGCCACCGCGCCATCGCCTTCGAGGAACTCTTCCGCGGCACCATCGACGGCGCCGAGGTGCACCCGCGCGAGGTCGCCGCCCGCGCCCTGGCGCTCAACGCCGCCGCGGTCATCGTCGGCCACAACCATCCCAGCGGCAGCCCCGAGCCCAGCGCCGCCGACCGCCTGCTCACCGACCGGCTCAAGGAGGCGCTGCACCTGCTGGACGTGCGCCTGCTGGACCATTTCGTGATCGGCGACGGTCCACCGCTGTCGATGGCCTCTCGCGGCGCGATCTAGCGGCGGCCCGAGACCGCCGCCCGCGGGGCCTCGCGTACAATGCCCGGTCCCGCAGCACCCCCAGAACTCCCGTGAAATCCACTCTCCGCGCCCTCGTGGCGCAGGCCATCGACGCCCTTCGCGCCGCCGGCACCCTGCCGGCCGACCTCGCCACGCCCGAATTCGTGATCGAGCGTCCCAAGTCGCTGGCGCAGGGCGATTTCTCGACCAACGCGGCCATGCTGCTCGCCAAGCCGGCCAAGGCGAACCCGCGCGCGATCGCACAGGCGCTGGTCGATGCGCTGCCGCAGACGGGCGAACTGGCCAAGGTCGAGATCGCCGGACCGGGCTTCATCAACTTCCACGTCGACGAATCCGCGTGGCGCCGCCAGGTCGGCGAAGTGCTGACCCAGGGCGCGCGCTACGGACGCAACGAAGGCGGCAAGGGCCATCGCGCCGGCGTCGAGTTCGTTTCGGCCAACCCGACCGGCCCGCTGCACGTCGGCCACGGCCGCGCGGCGGTGATCGGCGACTGCATCGCGCGCGTGCTCGACGCCAACGGCTGGGACGTGGCGCGCGAGTTCTACTACAACGACGCCGGCGCGCAGATCAACAACCTCGCCATCTCGGTGCAGGCCCGCGCGCTCGGCCACGGCCCGGAACATCCCAGCTGGCCGGAAGACGGCTACCGCGGCGACTACATCAAGGACGTCGCGGCCGCGTACCTGCGCGGCGACAGCGTCGAAGTCGAAGGCCACACCGTCACCGGCGCGAAGGACGCGCAGGACCTCGACGCCATCCGCCAGTTCGCCGTGGCCTACCTGCGCCGCGAGCAGAACCTGGACCTGGAAGCCTACGGCGTGTCGTTCGACGTGTACTTCCTCGAGTCGTCGCTGTACGGCGACGACAAGGTCGAGGAAACCGTGCGCGAACTCGTCGCCCACGGCCACACGTACGAGGAAGGCGGCGCGCTGTGGCTGCGCACCACCGACTTCGGCGACGACAAGGACCGCGTGATGCGCAAGTCCGACGGCACGTACACCTACTTCGTGCCGGACGTCGCCTACCACCGCAGCAAGTGGCAGCGCGGCTACGAACGCGCGATCACCGAGCTGGGCGCCGACCACCACGGCTCGCTGGCGCGCGTGAAGGCCGGCCTGCAGGCGCTCGATTGCGGCATCCCGCAGGGCTGGCCGGAATACGTGCTGCACCAGATGGTCACCGTGATGCGCGGCGGTGAGGAAGTGAAGCTGTCCAAGCGCGCCGGCAGCTACGTGACGCTGCGCGACCTGATCGACGAGGTCGGCCGCGATGCGACGCGCTGGTTCCTGATCGCGCGCAAGCCCGATTCGCAGCTCACCTTCGACATCGATTTCGCGCGCAGCCAGTCGCTCGACAACCCGGTGTACTACGTGCAGGTCTCGCATGCGCGCATGTGCGGCCTGATGCGCCAGCTGAAGGAGCGCGGCCTGTCGTTCGATGCCGCCAACGGCATCGCGCAACCGCTCGACCTCGAAGACACCGCCGCGCGCGAACTCATCGCCACGCTGCTGCGTTACCCCGATGTCGTCGAAACCGCGGGCCGCGACCTCGAACCGCACCAGATCGCCGTGTACCTGCTCGAGCTGGCGCAGACTTTCCAGACGTACTACAACGACCACCAGTTCCTGGTCGACGACGCCAACACCCGCGATGCACGCCTCGTGCTCGCCACGGCGACGCGTCAGGTGCTGGCGAACGGTCTCGAACTGCTGGGCGTGAGCGCCCCCGAGGTGATGTAAGTGGCAGCACGGCGTGGTAAATCGCAGGCCAAGCGCAATTCCGGTGGCGACAGCGGCCTGCCCGGCTGGGCATGGATGGTGCTCGGCATCCTGCTGGCCGTAGTGGCGATCCTGGTCGCACCGAAGTACCTCAAGTCCGGCGGCGACGGCTTCTTCCGTCCGCAGCCGAATCCCGACGCGCAGCCGGCCACGGTGTCGAGCGCCGAGGACGAGGCGATCGCCGAGGAAAGCGCGCCCGCGCCCGCCAAGGGCGGCAAGCGCGACGACGCGAAGAAGGACACCGACTACGACTTCTACACCCTGCTTCCGGGCAAGGAAGTGCCGATGTCCGATGCCGAACTCGCGGCCAGCGAGCAGGCCGAGGCGCGTCGTCAGGCGGCCGGCCGCAACAAGCCCGAGCCCGCGCCGGCCGAAGCGCCGAAGCCGGTCGCGACCCAGCCGACCGCCACGCTGCCGCGCCCGGTCGAATCCGACACGGTGCCCGCACGTACGCCGCAGGCGACGCCCGCACCCACCACCGTAGCGAGCGTCACGCCGGCCACGCCGACCGCGAGCGAGACCAAGCCCGTGGCCGCCACCGACGACGGCACCCGCTACCTGCTCCAGGCCGGCGCGTTCCAGGCATCGGGGCAGGCGGAGGAGATGAAGGCGCGCATCGCGATGCTCGGACTCAGCGCGCGCGTCGAATCGGCCGCCATCAACGGCAACACGGTCTATCGCGTGCGCATGGGGCCCTATGGCACCGCCAGCGATCTGGCCGACGCCAAGCGCAAGCTCGCCGGCGGCGGCTTGCCGGCGATGGCGATCAAGGTGAAATAAGCGACGGGCCGCACATCGCGGCCCGTTCGCTTTGCGGACCCCGCCCACAACGCGACCGCGGTCACCTCGCGCATCGTCGGGCCGCGGCTAGACTGCCGCCAGCTGCGAGGGGATCGCATGAAGAACCGCATTCTTTGGGGCTGCGTCGCGGCATTGGGCCTGCTGACGCTGTTCGCCCTGCTCACGTTTGTCTTCCACACCCGCCTGAACCAGGCGCTGATGACGCCGCTCGGCGAGTTGCCGCTGCTGGACCTGTTCGGCGTGCTGGTCGCGATGACTGTCGGCGGCGCCATCGCCGGCCCGCGTTTCCGCTGGATCGCGGTCGCGCTGATCTCGGCCGTATGGCTGCTCAGCGTGTTCGTGCTCTCGCGTGCGCCGAACCTGTCGATGGTCGGCGTGGTGAAGTACAACCTGCTCGCGATCGTGCTGAACCTGGTCCTCGCCTGGGGCGGCGCGATCCTCGGCCCGCAGCTGCTGGCGCGCTATCGCGCGCGGCGCGCGGCGCACTGACGCGCCACGCCCGGGATGCGGCGGATCAACCGCCGCGCTTGAGGGTGATCAGCGCCGAGGTATCGGCTTCGCCCTGGCCGCGCTCGATCAGCTCGGCGTAATCGGACAGCGCCTGTTCCAGCGTGCTCATGCGCAGGCCGGTATCGCGCGCGATCGCACTGACGATGCGCAGGTCCTTGAGCATGTGCGCACTCTTGAAGCCCGGCGCGAACTCGTCGCGCAGCATCGTCGCGCCGCGCTTGTCGAGGAACCAGTTGCTGGCCGCGCCGGCCATCAGCGTCGGCAGCAGCTTGTCCGCATCCAGGCCGAGCTTCTCGGCCAGCGCGAGGCCTTCGCACACGGCTTCGTTGATGCCGGCCACCAGCACCTGGTTGACCGCCTTGGTCGCCTGGCCCGCACCGGTGTCGCCCATGTGGGTGATGCGCGCGCCATAGCACTCGATCACCTCGCGCCCCTTCTCGAGCACGCCGCCATCGCCACCGACCATCACCGACAGCTTGCCGTTGCGCGCGCCTTCCACGCCGCCGGATACCGGCGCGTCGAGGAAACCGATGTCGTGCGGCGAGAGCAGCGCGGCGCAGCGGCGCGCGGTCTCGACCGCGACGGTGGAATGGTCGATCACCACTGCACCGGGCTTGAGCACCTCCGCCAGCGCGGCCACGTTCTCCAGCACGTCGGCGTCGAGCGACACGCACAGGACCACCACGTCGCAATCGGCGAAGTTCGCCGCCGAACGCGCGGCACGCACGTTCAGCTCCGCGGCCAGTGCGTCGGCCTTGGACTGCGTGCGGTTGCCGACCGCGGTCAGCAGGCCCTTCGCATGGAGGTAGCGGGCCATCGGTGCGCCCATCGCGCCCAGGCCGATCAATCCAACTTTCATCGTCATTTTTCCGCTTGAGTGGCCGTGCGGCGGCGACTGCCGCGCACGTACCGTTAAACGCGATCCACCGTCCCGGACGGCGACCACGGTCTTCCGCGCGATCCGGCGCGGTCGAGGGGACGCTTACGCCAGAGGCGCGTCGTCGAGATAGGTGTAGCCGGTGAGGCCCGATTCCAGCGCCGCATCCAGACGCGCGGATTCGTCGGCCGGCAGTTCGGCGGCGGCGACCTTCTCGCGGTACGCCGCGCGCAGGTCGTCGAGCCGGTAGCCTACGTAGTCCAGCATCACGTCGGTGGTGTCGCCGCGACGCTGCTGGGTCAGCTGGTAGCCGTCGCCCGCCACGCGCACTTCGACCGCATCGGTGTCGCCGAACAGGTTGTGGATGTCGCCGAGGATCTCCTGGTACGCACCGACCAGGAAGAAGCCGAGGCGGTAGCTCTCGCCACTGCGCGGCGAATGCAGCGGCAGCGAGGTGTCCAGGCCTTCGTTCTCGACGTAGGTCTTCACCGTGCCGTCGGAATCGCAGGTCATGTCGGCCAGCACACCGCGACGCGTGGGTTCCTCGTCGAGGCGCTCGATCGGCAGGATCGGGAACACCTGGTCGATCGCCCAGACGTCGGGGATCGATTCGAACACGCTGAAGTTGACGAAGTACTTGTCGACCAGCCGATCGTTGAGTTCGTCGAGCAGCTCGCGATGGTTCTTCTCGTCGTAGCTCAGACGCTTACGCACCGCGTGCGCGATCGCGTAGAACAGGTCGTCGATGCGCGCGCGGTGGACCAGGTCGAGCTGGCCCAGCGCGTACAGCGCGAGACCTTCGCTGTGGTGGTGCTGGGCTTCGTGGAACAGCTCGACCGGCGGACGCTGGTCGAGTTCGGCGTACACCTCGCGCAGGTGGCGGATCACCGCCGGCTCGTCGTCGTGCACATCCGGGATGCGGCCTTCCGGCGCTTCCTCGACTTCCGACACGTTGGCGACAAGCACCGCGTGGTGCGCGGTCATCGCGCGACCGCATTCGGTGACGATACGCGGTGGCACCAACCCATTCTCGGCGCAGGCTTCGGCGAGCGGCTGCACGATGCTGCTGGCGTACTGCTGCACGCCGTAGTTGATCGAACAGAAGCCGCGCGAGCGCGTGCCTTCGTAGTCGATGCCCAGGCCGCCGCCGACGTCCATGTAGCGCACCTGCGCGCCCAGGCGCGAGAGCTCGACGAAGTAGCGCGTCGCCTCGCGCATGCCGTTGGCGATGTCGCGCACGTTCGAGATCTGCGAACCCATATGGAAATGCAGCAACTGCAGCGTGTCGGCCATGCCGCTGTCGCGCAGCTGTTTCCACAGGTCCAACACCTGGCGCGGCGAGAGGCCGAACTTGGCCTTGTCGCCGCCGCTGTTCTGCCACTTGCCCGCACCGAGGCTGGCCAGGCGCATGCGCACGCCCAGACCCGGCTTCACGCCGAGCGCGGCGGCCTCTTCCATCACCAGCGCCAGCTCGGAGGGCTTCTCGATGACGATGAAGGTCTCCAGCCCGAGCTTGCGGCCGATCAGGGCCAGGCGGATGTATTCGCGGTCCTTGTAACCGTTGCAGACGATCAGGCCATCCGGACGCGACAGCGCCAGCACGGCCATCAGCTCCGGCTTGCTGCCGGCCTCCAGGCCGAAGCCCTCGCCACGGTGCGAGGCCAGCGTGCCGGCGACGCCGCGGTGCTGGTTGACCTTGATCGGATAGACCGCGGTGTAGCCGCCCGCATAGTCCCAGTCGGCCTGGGCCTGCGCGAACGCGGCCTGCAGCTTGCCCAGGCGATCGCCGAGGATATCCGGGAAGCGCACCAGCAGCGGCAGCTTGGCGCCGTTGGCGCGCGCGGCATCGATCACTTCCGGCAGCGAGATCGCCGGGCCCTGCGCACCGCGCGGGCGGACCACGACCTGACCGTTGCCGCCCACGTCGAAATACCCCTCCGACCAGTGCGGGATCGAATAGGTCTTGCGGGCCTGATCGAGCGACCAGTCGGACATCGGCGGGGTACCGGGGGGAGGCGGGGGGACGCGCATTCTACAGCCCCCCGCCGGGCGGGACCGTACAGACGGTTCAGGCCACGGCCACGCCAGCCCGTAACGGACGGTCCGCTACAATGCCGCCCCCTTCTCCCGCCCGCCCGGGCCGTCGCATCGCGACGCGGCATCCGGACGCGGCCTTTCCCCTGGGACGCAATCGATGAGCACGAACACTTCCTGGCACTACGAGAACTTCGAGCCGACCGGCTCGGCGATCGGCTACCGCATCACCCGGAAGCTGGACGAGGTGCAGTCGCCGTTCCAGAAGATCGAGATCTTCGAGAGCACCGACTGGGGCAACCTGATGCTCATCGACGGCGCGATGATGCTGACGACCAAGGACAACTTCTTCTATCACGAGATGATGTCCCACCCGGCGCTGTTCACCCATGCCGACCCGAAGAACGTGGTGATCATCGGCGGCGGCGACTGCGGCACGCTGCGCGAAGTCCTCAAGCACAAGGGCGTGCAGCGCGCGGTCCAGTGCGACATCGACGAGCAGGTCACGCGCATGGCCGAGAAGTGGTTCCCGGAGCTGTGCGACGCCAACGAAGATCCGCGCGCGACGCTGTTGTTCGACGACGGCATCGCCTACATGAAGGACTGCGAGCCGAACTCGCTGGACATCGTGATCGTGGATTCGACCGATCCGGTCGGCCCGGCGGAAGGCCTGTTCAACAAGGCGTTCTTCGAAAGCTGCTTCCGCGCCCTCAAGGACGACGGCATCCTCGTGCAGCAGTCCGAATCGCCACTGATGCTGCTCTCGCTGATCAAGGAGATGCGCGCGGAGATGGGCAAGGCGGGCTTCACGACGTTCCAGACGTTGCCGTTCCCGCAGCCGTGCTATCCGACTGGCTGGTGGAGCTGCACCCTGGCGCGCAAGGGCAAGGGCTTCGACTTCCGCGAGGCTGATTCGCGCGCGAAGGGCTTCGACACCAAGTACTACACCGCCGACATCCACACCGGCGCCGCCAAGCTGCCGCCGTTCGTGGCCGCGGAACTGGGCCAGTAAGCCCTCCGTTCCACTGCGATCCACGCGAAAGCCCCGCTCCGGCGGGGCTTTCGCTTTTCCGATTCCGTCGCGACGGCGGAACAGTGCGTGCGGCGAGGGCGGTCGTTCGCGCGGGCATGGCTCGTTAAGATTTCGCGGACCGGGTCGCTGGCCCGGCCGGACCGTTTCCGGTCCGATCGCATCACCGCCGCGCCGCCCTCCCCCGAGCACGACGCGCGTCGCCGGACCCGCCATGAATACGATCTCCCCGCTGCAGGGCCGCAAGCCCCTGCCGCCGCGTGCGCGCGTGCTCAAGCGCGGCGAACGCTTCCTCGAACCCGACGTCTACGTCGCCCAGGTCGACGGCCGCCCCGCCGTCATCAAGGACTACGGACGCTATCGCGGCACGCCGCTGTCGCCACTCGCGCGCCTGCTGGTGCGACGCGAGGCCCGCGTGCTGCGTCGCCTGCGCGGCTGGCGCCACGCGCCCGCGCTGCTGGGCACGGTCGGAGGACTCGCACTGGGCATCGAGTTCATCCCTGGTGTCACGCTGGGCGAAGTGGCGATGGACGCGGCTTCGGCGGTGTTCCAGCAGCTGCGCGGCGCAGTCGCTTCACTGCACGCCGCGGGCATTACCCACAACGACTTGCATCCGGCCAACGTGCTGGTGTGCGGCACCACGCCGGTGCTGATCGATTTCACCTCCGCCGTACGCACGCCGCGCTGGCTGCGCGGGTTCCCGCTGACACGCGAACTGCGTCGCAGCGATCTGGCCAACGTCGCGCGCATGCGACAGCGCCTTACTGGACACGCGCCCGACACGCGCGAGGCCGCGGCGCTCGCGCCGCCTGGCTGGGTCGGCGCGATCCGCAACGGGTGGAAGCGGTTCTACCGGCGCGTCAAGCGCTGAAGCGGATGCGACGCGTCAGAGCGCGTCGCCGTCCATCTCGCCGGTGCGGATGCGCACCGCGCGCTCCAGGTCCCAGACGAAGATCTTGCCGTCGCCGATCTTGCCGGTGCCGGCGGCCTTCATGATCGCCTCGACCACGGCGTCGACCTGTTCGTCGGTGACGGCCACTTCGAGCTTGATCTTGGGCAGGAAGTCGACGACGTACTCGGCGCCGCGGTACAGCTCGGTATGGCCCTTCTGCCGGCCGAAGCCCTTGACCTCGGTGGCGGTGATGCCGGCCACGCCGGCCTCGGCCAGCGCCTCGCGCACGTCGTCGAGCTTGAACGGCTTGATCACCGCCATGACCATCTTCATCGCTGCGTCTCCGGGTTCCCGGGCGGCAGGATAACGAAAAGACGATGCCCCCGACCGTGGCCTTGCGCTACAGTGACTGTCCGCAACGCTTCAGAATTCCCCCACAATCCGGCGCGGCCGATGCCGACGGCATCCTCACGGCCCAGCCCGCACTCTGCGGTGAATGCCGGAGGAACCTCCTCATGATCGACCTCAATCCCATCGACGACCTCGCCCGCCGCCTGAGCACGCTGGTTCCTCCGGGCCTGCGCGAGAGCCGCGAAGAGCTGCAGCAGAACTTCAAGGCGGTCCTGCAGTCGGGCCTGTCCAAGCTCGACCTGGTCACCCGCGAGGAATTCGAAGTGCAGCGCGCGGTGCTGGCGCGCACGCGCGAGAAGCTGGAAGAACTGCAGCGCACCGTCGCCGAGCTCGAGGCGCAGCTCGGCCGCACGCCGCCCGCGCAGCACTGAGTTTCCTTCCATGAATTTGGCACTCGTGCACAGCCGTGCGCGAACGGGCGTCCGTGCGCCTGCGGTACGCGTGGAAGTGCACCTCGCCGGCGGCCTGCCGGCGATGTCCATCGTCGGCCTGCCGGAAGCGGCGGTGCGCGAAGCCAAGGATCGCGTGCGTGCCGCGATCCTGTGCGCGCAGTTCGAATTCCCCGCGCGTCGCATCACCGTGAACCTCGCGCCCGCCGACCTGCCCAAGGACGGCGGCCGTTTCGATCTGCCCATCGCGCTGGGCATCCTCGCCGCAAGCGGGCAGATAGCGCTGGAACCGCTCGGCGACTACGAGTTCATCGGCGAGCTCGGCCTCACCGGCGAGCTGCGCGCGGTCGATGGCGCATTGCCGGCGGCGCTCGCTGCGGGACAGGCGCGGCGGCGTCTGATCGTGCCGGAAGGCAACGGCGCCGAAGCCGCGCTGGCCAGCGCCGTCGAAGTGCGGACCGCACGCACGCTGCTCGAAGTCTGCGCGCAGCTCGACGGCCGCAAGTCGCTGCCGTTCGCACAGGCGCCGGCGTCGTCACGATCGCCCGGCCCCGACCTCGCCGACGTACGCGGCCAGTCGCACGCAAGGCGCGCGCTGGAGATCGCCGCGGCCGGAGGCCACCACCTGCTGTTGATCGGCCCGCCTGGATGCGGCAAGACGCTGCTCGCATCGCGGTTACCCGGCCTGTTACCCGAGGCGAGCGAGGACGAAGCGCTGGAGGCGGCGGCGATCGCCTCGGTCAGCGGGCGCGGACTCGATCCTTCGCGCTGGCGCGAGCGACCGTTCCGCTCGCCGCACCACACCGCCAGCGCGGTCGCACTGGTCGGCGGCGGAACGCAGCCACGTCCCGGCGAAATCTCGCTCGCGCACCAGGGCGTGCTGTTCCTCGACGAATTGCCCGAGTGGGATCGCCGAGCGCTGGAAGTGCTGCGTGAACCGCTCGAATCGGGCGTGGTGACGGTCTCGCGCGCGGCGCGCAGCGCGGAGTTCCCGGCGCGCTTCCAGCTCGTCGCGGCGATGAATCCTTGCCCCTGTGGCTGGGCCGGCGATGCGTCGGGTCGTTGCCGCTGCGGAATGGACGCGGTGCGCCGTTATCGCGGCCGCATTTCCGGGCCCTTGCTGGATCGCATCGACCTGCACGTCGAAGTGCCGCGTCTTCCGGCATCGGAACTGCGTCCCGACGCACCCGCGGGCGAATCCAGCGAGGTCGTGCGTTCGCGCGTCATCGCCGCACGCGAACGCCAGCTCGCGCGCAGCGGGACGACCAACGCGACGCTCAACCAGGCAGACACGCTCACGAGCTGCCGCCTCGCCGAGGCCGATCGCATGCTGCTCGAACGCGCGGTCGAAGCGCTGCAGCTGTCCGCGCGATCCATGCACCGCATCCTGCGCGTCGCGCGCACCATCGCCGATCTCGCCAGCGCCGACGACATCGCCACGCCGCATCTCACCGAAGCGATCGGCCTGCGCCGTGCGATGCGCGGCATCGATGCCGCGACCGCGTGACGGCGCGACTCAGGCGTCCGCCCTCACCCAGACGCGCTCGGCCGGATCCAGCTCGGCCGTCTCCATCGTCGCCGCGCGCCAGCCGAAACCGCAGACCGCGATTGCGCCCTGTCGGATCGGATCCAGTCCGAACGCCTGCTCCAGTTCGACTTCGTTGATCGCGCTGGTGATGAACGCGCCGAGCCCCGCTTCGGTCGCGGCGAGGTACAGCGTCTGCGAGATGTGCCCGGCCTCGAGCGCGATCACGCGATAACCCTTCGCATGCTGGCGGTACTTCCAGAACGTGCGATCGAAGCGCGGCGACATAAGCACCACGACGTGTGCGTCGGCGAACCAGTGCTGGCGCGCGACCGCATCCATCACCAGTTCGCGCAGCGGCGTGGCTGGCGCGGCCAGCGGTTCCAGCGCGTGTTCCTGCGCCTGGTAGTGGTACAGGCCGGGCGCCACGCCTTCGACGTGCTGCACGATCAGGTAGCACTCCATCGGATGCAGGCTGCCACCTGAGGGCACGTTCTTCTTCAGGAACACGGTGTCGTGGGCGACGCGCACCTCCGCCTGCGCTGCGAAGACGCGCTGCAGCAACTGCGCGAACACATCGAACGGCACCTGGCGTGACGGATCGAAGTTGCGGCACGTCGCGCGACGCGCGAGCAGGTCGTCGAACTCGTTCGGCGCGATGCGCGGCAACGGCAGGCGCTGTCCATCTCCGCACTGCGAAGATGCCGGCGGTGGTTCGCCGAGTCGTTCGCGCATGGTCGCGGCGTTGTCGGTGCCGGCGAGCTTCATTTCGCTCACGCTGTCGATGCCGCTCCAGCGCGTGAACGCATGGAAGGTCGCCGAAAGCGGATGCCAGCGCGCGGCGCGCAGGCGTTCGTCGTCTGCGTGGTGGCCGTCGATGTCGTCCGCGCTCACGACCAGGCCCACGTCGATCAGGCGTCGCAACGCATCGCGATCTTCGGCAGGAATGTCGTCGAAGCCGACCCACTGCTCCGTGCCGAGTTGGCCGAGCAACCGGCATTCCGCGTCCGTGACCGCGACTTCGCCCGCCAGATGCGGCGCGAGCGCGAACCACTGCATCGAGCGGGCCAGGCCGTCGCCACCGGAAAGGATCGACATCAGGTCCACCCGGACCTGCTCCCTCGGTTCCATAAACACACAACTGCAACGTCTGATCTTCATCCTTCCGATCCACTCCGTCAGGCCGGACCCGGTCACGTCGGGGTTGTGACGGACCTCACACCGAGCTAGATTCGCACGATCCGGCAACGGCGCCGGCTTGCCAAGGGGACTTCCATGATCGGAAACAGCGGCGGAGCCTCGGGCTCCGGTCATTCACCTTTTGATTCACGCGTCGCCAGCGACCTGCTGGACAAGCTCGCCACCGACGACGATTTCCGCGACCAGTTCTCGAGCAATCCGGTCGGTGCGCTGGCTCAGATCGGCTATCCGGCGGCGAGCGGCGCGCTGAGCAAGAACGCCTCGATGGGTTTCGCGGCGGCCCAGCCCGGCGAAGATGCGTTCTCGTGCATGCGCGTGAATTCGCTCGCGTCGAAGGAAGAGTTCGCGGCGGCTCGCGAAGAGCTGCACGCGCACCTCACCTCGTCGGGCAATCACACCGTCGTCTTCGCCTTCGAATCCAACAACATCACTGCCGCCCTGCGGCGCAAGTGATCGGGTAGCTGATCCAGCGGCCAGCCTGCCAGGAACAGATCCAGTTCCTGGCGGGCGTCCGCGGTCTTGCCGCCCTGCCACAGGATCTCGGCACGGCTGAGTCGCGCCAGGCGCGTGTCGGCGACGTTGAGGCTCTGGAACACCTGGTCGCCAGCCACTTCGCTGTACGCACGGCCGCGGTGCTCGGCGATCCAGTTCAGCTCGGCCAGCGCCTTCTCGTTCTGGCCAGCGGCGCGATAGGCGTCGTGCAGCGCGACGTGCACCTGGAACAGTTCGCTGCCATCGATCAGCGGTCGCAACGTCGCGATCGCATCCTGCGGCTGGCCCTTCAGGCGCTGCTGCCCCGCTTCCACCACCACGACCATCTGCCGCAGGACCGGCTCGCCGACCCGGTTGGCCAGCGTGCGGATGCGCGGGATCAGCCGATCGGCGAGAGCGGTGCGACCGGCGCGCTGGTCCAGCTTGAGCGCGGCCAGCGCGAAGAACGCCTGCGGCGTGCTGTCGCGATTGCTCGAACGCTCCGCCTCGGTCAGCGCGTTCTGGGCGAGTTGCTCCAGGTCGGCCTCGCGCAGGCGCGCCGGATCGAGCATCGACTGCACCATCAGTTCGATCGCGCGGAATTCGTTGGCCATCAGCGGCGTCGCGCGCTTCGCCGCGTTCGATGACGAGGCGGCGACCGTGTGTGCGTCCTTCCAGCGCCCCTGGTCGACTTCGATGGCGATGCGTTCGAGCTGGTTGGTCAGCTGCCCATCGGGCGAGCCGTTCGCGGGCAGCGTCTGCAGCACCTGTCGCGCCTGCGGGAAACGCTCGAGCGCGGCAAGCGCCGCCGCCTGCCGGCGATTGGCCGGGTACCCGCCGATGGCCTGCGCCTGTTGCAGCGAACGCAACGCTTTCAGGCGTTCTTCGCGGGCGAGTTCGATGCGGCCGACCAGTTCCATCGCGGTACCGCGCATGGGTTCCTGCGGCGCGGTGGCGATCGAGGCGTACTTCAGCGCTTCGTCGAAACGGTTGTTGACGAATGCAGACCACGCGTACTGGAAATGGCCCGCGTAGAAATCCGGATACATGCCCGCCAGCGTCTTCCACCGCAGCGGTGCTTCGACGGCGGCCTTGTCGCCGAACTCCGCCGCCCACGCGTCCAGATAGAGTCCGTCGCGCCGCGTCAGCCGCGACTTGCGGTCGAGCGCCTTCTGCAGGAACGGCTTGGCCGCCTCGTTCTCGGCGCGACTGATATGGATGCGAGCCAGGCCCATGTAGGCCAGCGCGAAATTCGGATCCAGACGGATCGCTTCGCTGAAGTACTGCGACGCCTCGCCGAAATCGCGGCGCGCGTAAGCCTTGGTCGCCAGCGAATACGCACGCAGCGCTTCCAGGCTCGACGTGGTGACCTTGGGCAGCTCGGCCGAGTCGCTCTCGATCGCCTTGACCGTCTCGCCCAGGCTCGCGCGCAGTTCACCGGTCACTTCGTCGATCGAGGCCAGCACGGAATTCACGCCCGCGCCGTCCGCGGTTTCGGCGTACACCGTGGCCTGCGTGTTCGGGTCGATGATCTCGGCGCTGACGCGCACCTTGCCGCCGACTTCCGCGACCGTCGGCAGGATCACCGCGCGCGCGCCGTCGCGCAGCGCGATTTCCGAGGCGACGGAGCGGTCGAGCACGGTGTCGGACTTGAGCTGCATGCGCGCCAGCGTGTCGCGCGCCTTCATGTCGCTGAGCACGTTGACGTAGCGCGACTGCTCCAGGCTGATGCGGAACGCCTGCTCCATCGAATCATCGAGCACGGTCTGGCCGGTCAGATTGCGCAGGTCCGCCACCACCACCCAGTCGCGCTGGTTGAACGCGATCGCCGGCGCGGGTCGCGTGGCGAACCACACACCCACGCCGATGCCGACGATCACCGCCGCTTCAGCGGCGAGCGCGGCCGGACGACGCCACAACGGAACGTCGCGCCAGGCCTTGGGAGAGTTGGTCGGCGCACGCAGCGGCGCGATGCCCGGTTCGCCGACTTCGTAGATCTGCTGGCTGTCGGGCATGCCCTTGAAGCGCCAGCGGCCGTGCGATTTCCACAACAGATGCTGGCCGCGTTCACCCAGTTCGCGCGCGGCGCGATGCGCCAGCGGCTCGGCGACGGCGGACAGCAGGATCTGGCCCGGACGCGCCATCGCCATCAGGCGCGCGGCCATCGGCTTGGCGAGACCTTCGACTTCCAGCGGCTTGGCGCCCACCTGCACGGCTTCCTCGCTGTTGCGCCAGGTGAGTACTTCGCCCACGTGCAGGCCCGCTCGGACCTTCAGGTCGAGGCGGCGCGAGGCGCCCATCTCGCGCAGTCCGCGCACGTAGTCGAGGGCGAAGCCGAGGCCGTCGATCGGACGTTCGAACAGCAGCAGCAGGCCGTCGGAGCGGTCGATCAGGCGACCGCGCCAGCGCTGCTGCAGGTCGAGCACGAGGCGGTCGTGGTCGCGGAACAGTGTCGCCGCGGCGACGTCGCCGATGCGCTCGACCAGCGTGGTCGAGTCGCACAGATCGGTGAGCAGCAGCGTGCGCAGCTGCGGCGCGTCGATCGAGGGACGTTGGGTCATCTCGTTCATCGCGCGCATTCCGCTCCGTCGATCAGGCCGAGGTCAGTTCCGTGTCGTGCCATTGCACGCGGTTTCCACCCTGGCGCTTGGCCTGGTAGAGCGCGGCGTCGGCGCGGGCGTACCAGTCGGTCCAGTCCTTGTCCGGATCGACCAGGCACGCGCCCACGCTGAGCGGGCACATCAATGGCGTGCCGTGCGACATCTGCATCAGGCCCTGCGCGGTCGCGACGATGAACTCGGCGAAGCGCAGCAGTTCCTCGCGCTGGTCGGTCACCACGAGCAGGCAGAACTCGTCGCCGCCGAGACGGCACGCGAGGTCGTCGGGGCCGGCGATCGAACGCAGGATGTTGGCGACGCCCTGCAGCACGCGGTCGCCGATCAGGTGGCCGTGGTCGTCGTTGACCTGCTTGAAGCGGTCGCAGTCGACCAGCAGCAGGCCCATCGTGCGCGGCACGGTGCGCTGGCGGCATTCCTGCAGGTGCAGGGTCAGGCCGCGGCGGTTGTACAGGCTGGTCAGCTCGTCGGTGCGGATCAGCTCTTCGGTCTGGTTGAGCTGGTGCGTGGCGGCGTAGAGGCTGTCGAGCGCGGACTGCAGCTCTTCGTTGCGGCGGCGCAGTCGGCGGATCAGGCTCTGTTCGTTCAGCACCACGCGCAGGATCGCGCGGCGCAGGAAATAGGACACCAGGCCCGGATCGCGATCGACCAGGCGCTGGAATTCCTCATGGCGCAGTTCGATCAGCAGGCCGTCGCTGGCGGCGACGGCGTCGGCGCTGCGCACGTGGTCGCCGATCAGCAGGCCCAGTTCGCCGAAGAATTCGCTCGGGCCCAGACGCTTGCCGACGAGGTCGTCGCCGAAGTCCAGATCGACCACGCCACGGGCGATGACGAACATGGTCGTGCCCAGTTCGCCGCGACGGAACAGCAGCTGGCCGGCTTCGACACGACGCGGGCGGCCGAGTTCGGCGAAGAGCTCGTATTCCTCTTCGGTAAGCACCGCCGTCGCCACGTCCGCAGGCGCCGAGCTGGCCTTGCTGGGATTGAGGAGATCGCGCGTCCGGACCGACGCCGCGGTGTCACGAGTCATCCAACGAACCCAGTCCTTGGTGAGGCTGGAGAATAGCACCTGAATCACAGTTCCAACGTTGGACGGGAACCGTACCGGACGAGTGGCCGGGGCCCTCCCTGGGCTTGCTAGGCGCCAACGAAAACGCCCTCCCGGGTCGCGGGAGGGCGTCGCGAGTGCGCAGCGAAGCGATCAGGCCGCGGCGGCGCGCTTCTCGTGGAACTGCTCTTCCTCGGTCGAACCCTTCAGCGCGACCGTCGACGACTGGCCGCCCTGGATGGTCTGGGTCACCGCGTCGAAGTAGCCGGTGCCGACCTCGCGCTGGTGCTTGACCGCGGTAAAGCCCTTGTCGGCCGCGGCGAACTCGGCTTCCTGCAGCTCGACGAACGCGCTCATCTGGCGGCGCGCGTAGCCGTGGGCGAGGTTGAACATGCCGTAGTTCAGGCTGTGGAAGCCGGCCAGCGTGATGAACTGGAACTTGTAGCCGTAGCTGGCGATTTCCTTCTGGAACTTCGCGATGGTCGCGTCGTCCAGGTTCTTCTTCCAGTTGAAGCTCGGCGAGCAGTTGTAGGCCAGCAGCTTGCCGGGGAACTTCGCGTGGATCGCTTCGGCGAACTTGCGGGCGAACTCCAGGTCCGGCTTGCCGGTCTCGCACCACACCAGGTCGGCGTACGGCGCATAGGCGAGGCCGCGGCTGATCGCCTGGTCGATACCGTTGCGGGTCTTGTAGAAGCCCTCGACGGTGCGCTCGCCGGTGCAGAACGGCTGGTCGTTCGGATCGACGTCGGAGGTCAGCAGGTCCGCGGCTTCGGCATCGGTGCGCGCGACGATCAGCGTCGGCACGCCCATGACGTCGGCAGCCAGGCGCGCGGCGACGAGCTTCTCGACCGCTTCGCGCGTGGGCACCAGTACCTTGCCGCCCATGTGCCCGCACTTCTTGACGCTGGCGAGCTGGTCCTCGAAATGCACGCCGGAAGCGCCGGCTTCGATCATGCCCTTCATCAGTTCGAAGGCGTTGAGCACGCCGCCGAAGCCGGCCTCGGCGTCGGCCACGATCGGCTGCAGGAAGTCGATGTCACCGGTGCCTTCGGCGCACTGGATCTGGTCGGCGCGCAGCAGCGTGTTGTTGATGCGGCGCACGACCTGCGGCACCGAGTTGGCCGGGTACAGCGACTGGTCGGGGTACATCTCGCCAGCGATGTTGGCGTCGGCGGCGACCTGCCAGCCCGACAGGTAGATCGCCTTGAGGCCGGCCTTGACCTGTTGCATCGCCTGGTTGCCGGTGAGCGCGCCGAGTGCGTTCACGAACGGCTCGCTGTGCAGCGAGTTCCACAGCTTGTTCGCGCCCAGCTTGGCGATGGAATGCTCCACCGGCACGGTGCCACGCAGGCGCACGACGTCCTGCGCGCAGTACGGACGGGTGATGCCGGCCCAGCGAGCATTGGTGGCCCAGTCGTGGCGGAGTTGTTCGGCGGTCTGCAGGGCGGTGCTCATGGCGGCGTTCCTTTCGATATCGGATTGGGAAACAACGGCGTGCGGAACAGCGGATGCGGAATGCGGGATCAGTCCAGCCGCGCGTAGGCGGGCAGGGTGAGGAAGTCCTCGAGCGTGTCGGCGTGGGTGAGGCGATCGAGCACGCCGATGGCCTCGTTGATGCGGCTGGCACCCGGCACTTTCGTGCGGTCGCCCAGGCGCGAGGGCAGATTGAGGAAGGCGCGTTCGAGCAGGGCGAAGTCGACCGGCGTGCCGTCGTCCAGGTGCAGGCCATCGCTGTGCAGCCACTGCCACAGCTGGGTGCGGGCGATCTCGGCGGTCGCCGCATCCTCCATCAGCCAGTGGATCGGCACGCAGCCGTTGCCGTCGAGCCATGCAGCGAGATAGCGCACGCACACCTCGACGTTACCCTCGAAGCCGGCGCGCGTGATCGTGCCCAGCGACGGCTTGATCAGGTCGTCGCGCGTGACCCACACGTCCTCGCGCAGCACCTGGCGCTGGTTCGGCGTGGGCATGCGTTCGTCGAAGATCGCCTTCGCCAGCGGGATCAGCGCCGGATGCGCGACCCAGGTGCCGTCGTGGCCGGCGGTGACTTCGCGCAGCTTGTCGGCGCGCACCTTGGCCAGCGCGGCCTCGTTCGCCGCTTCGTCGCCGCTGATCGGGATCTGCGCGGCCATGCCGCCCATCGCATGAGCGCCGCGCTTGTGGCAGGTCTGGATCAGCAGTTCGGAATACGCCTTCAGGAACGGCTGCGTCATCGTCACCTGCGCACGTTCCGGCAGCACCTTGTCGCGATGGCGGCGGAAGGTCTTGATGTACGAGAACACGTAATCCCAGCGGCCGCAGTTGAGGCCGGCGATGCGCGTGCGCAGCGCGTGCAGGATCTCGTCCATCTCGAACACCGCCGGCAGCGTCTCGATCAGCACGGTGACCTTGATCTGGCCCGGCAGCAGGCCGAGTTCGCGCTCGACGACGTCGAGCACGTCGTTCCACAGCTGCGCCTCTTCCATCGACTGCAGCTTGGGCAGGTAGAAATAGGGTCCGCGATCCTTCGCGGCGAGCACGTCCGAATTGTGGAAAGCGAACAGGCCCAGATCGAACAGGCCGCCGGACATCGGCACGCCGTCGATGCGCAGGTGCTTCTCGTCCAGGTGCCAGCCACGCGGGCGCACCATCAGCACCGCCTGCTCCTCGAACGGTCGCAGCGCGTAATGCTTGCCGGGAACGTCCGGCGTGACGCTGGGCGCGGTGAACTCCAACGTGCCGCGCACGGCGGCGATCAGCGCGCGCTGGCCGAGGATCAGGTTGTCCCAGGTCGGCGAGGTGCTGTCCTCGAAGTCGGCCATGTAGACCTTCGCGCCGGAGTTGAGCGCGTTGATGACCATCTTCGGATCGACCGGGCCGGTGATCTCGACGCGGCGGTCCATCAGCGCCTTCGGCAGAGGCGCCACCTTCCAGTCGCCGGCGCGGATGGCCTTCGTGTCTTCACGGAAATCGGGCAGCCCGCCTGCGTCGAAGAACGCCTGGCGTTCGCGGCGAGCCTTGAGACGGGCCTGGCGGACCGGTTCGAAACGGCGATGCAGGCCGGCGAGGAAGTTCAGGGCCGCCGGGGTCAGGACCTCGGCCTGCCCGTCGGCCTGGCCGATGAGCTCGATCTCCGCCTGATGAGGCTGCGCCATGACTGCCGACATGCTGTAACTCCGTGGTAACCGTGGGAGTTCACCATGCGCTGGCGTTTGTTATTTGACAATGAATACTTATCAATGCATACCATTAGCTAACCTAATATGCGTTGAAACTATTGGCCACGCATCCGCCCACCAGCCCCCGATTCGCCTACAAGGGGGACCGTCTCAAGCCGCTGCGCGCCTTCTGCCAGACCGCGCGGCTGGGATCCGTCTCACGCGCGGCCGAGGCGCTGTACCTCAGCCAGCCAGCCGTGACCCTGCAGTTGCAGGCCCTGGAACGCGAACTGGGCGTGCGCCTGCTCGAGCGCAGCGGCCGCCGCATCGCCCTGACCCGCGAGGGCCAGGAGCTATACGACCTCGCCCGCCCGCTGGTCGAGGGCCTGGATGGCCTGGATGCGGTGTTCCGCGAACGCATCCGCGGCCTGGACGCGGGCGAGCTGAACGTCGCCGCCGGCAGTTCCACCATCCTCTATCTGTTGCCGCCGATCGTGGAGGCGTTCCGTGCCGCGCATCCGGAGGTGCGGCTGAGCCTGCACAACGTCACCGGCGCCAGCGGCCTGGATCTACTGCGCTCCGACGCGGTGGACCTGGCGGTGGGCTCGATGCTCGACGTGCCGGCGGACCTGAGCTACGAGCCGGTGTACCGCTTCGAGCCGATGCTGATCACGCCGCGCGACCATCCCTTGGCGCGCAAGGAAGACCTGACCCTGCAGGATCTCTCGCCTTACGGGCTGATCCTGCCGCCGCAACGCCTGACCACCTACCGCCTGATCGACCTGGTGTTCCAGCAGAACCGCGTGCCGTACACCGTGGCACTGGAAGTCGGCGGCTGGGAGGTCATCAAGCAGTACGTCGCGATGGGCCTGGGCATCAGCATCGTCACCGCGATCTGCCTGACCGAGGCCGACCGCGAACGCCTGTCGGCGCGCTCGCTGGCCGAGTACTTCCCTTCCCGCACCTACGGTGTCGTGGTTCGCAAGGGGAAATACTTATCGCCCCATGCCCGTGCATTTACCGAACTTATAAAGCCGGCACTGTTCGAGCGAGGCGACTACTACTCGACCGGGCAATCCGAGCGCTGAGGTTCACGATGCGGCCGGAAAGCTCACGGCCGCGTGCACACCGGCGGGGTCAGGCCTCGTGGTTCTTGCCGTTGGAGACGGCGCGGTACCAGCTGCGGATACGGGCGACGTCGGCATCGTAGTTGTCGGTCAGTTCGAACGGCGCACCGATGCCGATGATCTTCCGGCCGTAATGGAAGTACGCCGGCACCACCGGCACACCCGCGGCCTTGGAGATACGCCAGAAGCCCGGCTTCCACTTCTCCACGACCTTGCGCGTACCTTCCGGCGCGAGTCCGTACCAGAACCGGTCCGCCTCGCGGATCATCCGCGCCGCCTGCTCCACCACGCCCTGCGCGGCCTTGCGGTCGACCGGGATCACGCCCAGGCGCTTCAGGATCGGGCCCATCACCGGCACCTTCAGCAGCGAGTCCTTGCCGAGCACCTTCAGGTCCAGCCCCGTCGCCATGAGCACGGCGAAGCCCCAGATGCCGTCCCAGTTGGACGAATGCGGCGCGCCGATCAGCACCACCTTGGGCAGGTCCGGGAATGCGCCTTCCATGCGCCAGCCACCCAGGCGCAACACGGTGCGGCCGATCCAACGGACGAGTGCGTTGCGCTGGCTGCGTGGCGCGCTCGGCGGCAGTGGCAGTACCGGGTATTGGGCGGTGTCGGACATGTCCCCTCGGGTGTTGCACGGGTCCGTCGCGGCGGACCCCTTCTTCTTTAGTCAGTCCCAGTCGCGCCGGGTCCGCTCGCGCTTGATCGTACCGCGTTCGCGCTTGCCGCTCAGCCGTCGTTCCTTCGATGCGCGCGATGGCTTCGTCGCAACGCGCGGCTTGGGAACGCTCAGACCGGCGGCAATGAAACCGGCCAGGCGTTCGCGCGCGTCCTCGCGATTGCGCTCCTGGGTACGGAAGCGCTGCGCGCTGATCACGAGCACGCCCTCGTCGGTGATGCGCCGGTCGCGCCGCGCGAGCAGGCGCGCGCGCAGCGGTTCGGGCAAGGACGGCGATCCGGCGATGTCGAAACGCAGCTCGACCGCCGTGGCGACCTTGTTGACGTTCTGTCCGCCCGGCCCGGCCGAACGCACGAAACGCTCGGTCAGTTCCGAATCGGGAATCGTCAGATGGGGCGCGATCTCGAGCATGGGGCGCGACTTTACCAGCCCGTCGCGCATCGTCGCGCCTTCGTCACGGGGCGCAAACGGCGCGGCGCTACATTCGCGCGCGGTGACACGACACGGGACGCGCCATGACCGTTGCCCCCGACCCGACCACGCGACCCGACGAGTCCGTCGACCCGACCTTCCGCAACGGCTCGATGACGGTGGTCGGCGTGCTCGCTGCGTTCTCACTGGGAATCCTCACACAGTGGACCGACGATCCCACGCCCTGGCACGTGACCGACCTCGCGGTCGTGGCGCCGATGGTCGTCGGCATCGCCGCGCAGCTGGTCGCGCTGAAGCGGCTGCTGCATCCGGACTCGCTGAAGATCGCGTCGTACTCGCGCGCGATCCGGTTGTTCCTGTGGGGCCTGGTGCTGCTCGCCTCGGGCGTGGTGATCGGCGTCGCGCAGGACGCGATCACCGCGCTCTGACAGCCCCTGCGCCGGCCTCGCCGAACAGCGCCAGCGCCTTGGCGAATTCCGCATCGACCGGCGCAACGACTTCGACCCGCTCGCCGTTTGCCGGATGCACGAACGCCAGCCGGCGCGCGTGCAGCAGCATGCGATGGATGCCGAGCATGCGGAAACTACGGTTGTGCCGACCGTCGCCGTGGCTGGTGTCGCCGATCAGGTGATGCGACAGGTGCTTGAGGTGGCGACGGATCTGGCGGAAACGACCCGTTTCCGGCTGCGCGCACAGCCACGCGTAGCGCGAGGTCTCGAAGCCCGCCGACGGGATCTCCAGCTCGGTCGTCGCCAGCCTCTGGAAGCGCGTGACCGCCGGCTTCTTCTGCGGCTTGCCCGGACCGCCGTCGAGCGGATGGTCGACGACGAAATTCTCTTCCGGCCAACCGCGGCACACGGCCCAGTAGTCCTTCTCCACCTCGCGCGACATCAGCACCTTGCCGAGCGCGGACGCGCTGTCGCGATCGAACGCCAGCAACAGGCAACCACTGGTCGCGCGATCGAGCCGGTGCACGAGGAAGATCGGCTTGCCGAACTGGTCGCGCAGACGGTCGGCGGCGAAGTCGGTCTCGCCACGCGCCAGCGCGCTGTCGTGCACCATCAACCCCGCCGGCTTGTTGACCACGGCGATGAAGTCGTCGATGTACAGGACGTCGAGATGCAGCACCTCCTCCCCAACTTCATGAGGAGGAAGCTCGTGCGTTTCGGGACTCATTGCCCGCGCGGCCAGGCCGCGAGCAGCGCCCACGCACCGCCGATGCCGGCGATCCAGGCGGCGGCGGGAATCGACAGCAGGCGCGGTCCGCCGGCTTCCAGTCCGTACAGCACCGCGGCGCAGACCAGCAGGCCGACGCCGAGAACCGCCGCGACCGTGCGTCGCTGCGCCGAGCGGATGGTGCGGTTGAGCTGTGCGAGGTCGCGCGAGTGCAGATGCAGTTCGTGTCGCCCCTCGACCTGCTGGGTCAGCCACGCGTGCAGCAGGCGCGGCATTTCCGGCGCATGCGTGACCAGCTCGGGGAGCCGCTTGCGGAACTCGCTCGCCAGCCGCTGCGGGCTGTAGCGCTCGACCAGGATCTTCGACAGCACCGGCCGGGCGACGGCCCAGATATCGAGCTTGGGATCGAGCAGACGACCCACGCCTTCGATGTTGAGCAGCGTCTTCTGCAGCAGGATCAGCTGCGGCTGCAGCGTCAGCTCGTAGCGCTGTGCGGTGCGGAACAGCTTGAGCAGCACCTCGGCCAGCGAGATCTCGCTCAGCGGCCGCGTGAAGTACGGTTCGCACACCGCGCGCGCGGCGGCTTCGAGCTCGTCGATGCGGATGTGCGATGGCATCCAGCCGGCGCGCACGTGCAGTTCGGCGATGCGGCGATAGTCGCGGTTGAAGATCGCCATGAAGTTCTCGGCGAGGTAGTACTGATCCTCGTCCGAAAGCTGGCCCATGATGCCGAAGTCCAGCGCGATGAAGCGCGGATTGCCGCGACGGTCCGGATCGCTGTCGACCCAGATGTTGCCCGCGTGCGCATCGGCGTGGAAGAAGTTGTCGCGGAACACCTGCGTGTAGAACACGCGCACGCCCTTCGCCGCCAGCGCGTGGCGATCGATGCCGGCCGCGTCGAGCGCTTCGATGTCGTCGGACGGAATGCCGCGCACGCGTTCCAGCGTCAGCGCGCGCTCGGCGGTGTGTGACCAGATCACTTCCGGCACGTACAGGTCGTCGCTGGGCTGGCCGTTCGGCCCGGTCCAGAAACGTCGCAGCACGCTGGCATTCGCACCTTCGCGCTGCAGGTCGAGTTCGGCCGCGAGCGTGTTCTCGATCTCTTCCACGATCGCGCGCGGACGGATCTTGTCCGCGCTCGGATGGGTGCGGTCGACGATGCTCGCCACGGCCTTCAGCAGCGCGATGTCGCCGGCGATCTGCCTCTCGATGTCGGGACGCAGCACTTTCACCACGACTTCGCGCGAGACGCCGTCCGCGTCCGGCGGAAGTGTCGCCGCGTGCACCTGTGCGATCGATGCGGACGCCAGTGGCGTGGTGTCGAACTGCGCGAACGCCTCGCTCACCGGGCGCTCCAGCGCGCGCTCGACGATGGTGCGCGCAGTCTCGCCGTCGAACGGCTTCACCCGATCCTGCAGCTGCGCGAGTTCCTCGGCCACGTCAGGCGGCACGAGATCGCGGCGCGTGGACAGGATCTGGCCGAACTTGACGAAGATCGGGCCGAGTTCCTGCAGCGCCATGCGCAGGCGCGCACCGCGCGACAGGCACGCGACTTCGGACGAGGCACGCGGCACGAACGGACGCGCCAGGCGCAGCCACGGTTCGACCGGCGTGTCATCGAGCAGATCATCGAGGCGGTAACGCAGCAGCACGCGACCGATGCGCCAGGCGCGGAAGACGGGCTTCATGCGCCCACTCCCGCGCGCAGGCGCGTGATGCGTACGGCAATGCGTTCGACGTCGTCGCGCAGCGTGTCGACGTCGTCGAGGAATGCGTTGAGTTCTTCGCGCGGCACTACGTCGCGCGATTCTTCCGTCACGAACTCGGCGGCGTTGCTGGCGAAGGCACCGGCCGCGTCGCGCGCATGGCGCAGTCCAGCGGCGAAAGCGTTGGCGACCTGCACGCCGAGGATCTCACCGAACACCCGCACGAACGGCTGCTGCCAGTCGGGATCGAAGCGCTCGGCCAGCTTCTGCAAGCGGCGCGCGAGGTCGGCATCGCCCTCGATGCGCAGCTTGCCCACCGGCGGTGCGTTGTCGTCGCGCAGGAACGGCAACTGGGAGAGCAGTCCGCCGAGGGTGCTGCGGACGGAGAGATCGGGTTCGTCGTCCTGGACCGGACCGACTTCGAGCCGCTCACCGGCGACGCGGATCTGCAGCGCCAGCGGCGGCGAGGCCAGGCGCACGGCGACGCGGCGGCCGTCCAGCGTCCGCAGGCTGTCGCGGGTGTCGGGATCGAGCGCGAGGGCGCGGTTGAGGGCGGTTTCGAGGGCGCGCCCGGCCAGCGGCTTGAGGGCGGCCAGTGGCGAGGAGGTCGGGTCGGTCATTCGCGCATTGTAGCCGCGCCGCGCCGACCCCTTCCGCGCCGGACGACCCGGACCGACCGGTCGCCCGACGCAGGGTGGCGGCCGGTCAGACGCGTCGGCCGCGCAGCATCGAGATGACGGCCAGGATCAGGAAGACGACGAACAGGATCCAGGCGATGTTGCTCGCCGCACCGGCGATGCCACTGAAGCCAAGCACGGCCGCGATGATCGCGATGACGAAGAAGATGATGGCGTAGTTCAGCATCGAAGCACTCCGGGCGCGGTGCGCCTGACTGGGTGTGGTCGATGCTAGGTACGCACCAGTCGTTACGCGGTGACGATTGGCCGGTTCGTGCAGGCAGCCTTCAGTCGGGTGAGGCCCTCGTGAATGCTGACCTTCGGCATGTAGCCGAAATCGTTGCGCGCCGGCGTCATGTCGTACCAGTGCGTCGTGCTCAACTGCTCGGCAAGGAAGCGCGTCATCGGCGGTTCGCCCTTCAACGGAAGCGCATGCCAGAGTCCTTCGCAGACCACGCCAGCCGCGTACGCGACACCGAACGGAATCGTCTTCGTCACCTGCGGCGCACCGGCGGCCTCGAGCAGGCCGTTGACGATCTCGCGCACCGTGCGCGGCTCGCCGTTGCTGATGAAGTACGCGCGGCCCGCGCAGGCCGCTCCCGGTGCGAGGTGTTCGAATGCATCGAAGTGCGCCTGGGCCGCGTTCTCCACGTACGTGGTGTCGATGCGGTTGTTGCCGTCGCCGACGAAGCGTAGTCGGCCGGCCTTCGCGCGTTCGACCAGGCGCGGCAGCAGCTGGTTGTCGCCGACGCCCCAGATCAGGCGCGGACGCAGCGCGACCGTGGCGAGTGCCGCGTCGTTGGCGGCGAGGACGATCTTCTCGGCGACCTGCTTGGTCGCTGCATAGGGCGCCTTGAGATGGTCGCCGTAGGGAACGGTGTCGGCGGTACCGCCTTCGACCGGATGCGTCTTGCGATGGGTGACGCTGGGCGTGGACGTGTAGACGAGCCGACCGATTCGGTTCGCGCGGCACGCGTCGATCACGTTCTGCGTGCCGACGACGTTGGCGAGGTGGTAGCTCTCATGGCTGCCCCACGCGCCGGCCTTCGCGGCGTTGTGGAAGACCGCATCGCAGCCGGCCGCGGCCGCGATCACCGCATCGCGTTGCGCGAGGTCGCCCTGCACCTGAGTCACGCCGATCGCATCGAGCGCCGGGTAGCGCCCGCGGTTGAAGCTGACGACTTCATGGCCACGCTCGCGCAGGCCGCGGCACAAAGCCTGGCCAAGGAAGCCGCCACCGCCGGTCACCAGTATCTTCATGGATGGTCGTCTCCGTGGAAGGCGCACACGATAGCGGAATCGCCTGCGGTCAGCCCTGTTCCGCAGCCCACACCGCCAGCTTCTCGCGGCCGATCTTGGCGTTGTGGCGGATGTCGACGGGAAACTTCGGATGGCGCAGGAAGCGTTCGATGCGCACGGTGTGCGGATGGCGTGCACCGATCTCGCGCAGCTCGCGCTCGACGCGCGGCCATTCGCGTGCGTCGACCGTGGCCGCCAGTTCCGCGCACAGCACAGGATGCTGCGCACCCATCACGCCAACACCGACGAGCGCGGTGCGACGCACCTGCGGATGCGTGTTGAACACCGGCTCGACCTGCTCGGTGTAGAGCGGGCCCTCGGCGGTTTCCACGCGATGCGTCTTGCGACCGCAGAACCACAACCGTCCCTGCGCGTCGAAATAGCCGACGTCGCCCATGCGATGCACGATGCGTTCGCTTCCATCGGCGAGGCGTTCGCGGATCTTCGCCGCGCGCGTCTGCGCGTCGCGGTTGAAGTAGGTGTCCGTGGCAGTGGGTCCGGCGACGGTGATCTCGCCGACGACGCCATCGGCCACCTCCGCCGCGTCGCGCCACTGCGCGATGGGCTCGTCGGTGATCGCGATGATGCGCACGTCGTTCGGCGCGACCGCGCGGCCGACGCAGGTACCGGCGCCGGTCTCCGTCGCCGCGCGCGTGGATTGCAGCTCGCGACCTTCGATCACTGCGACCGGCAGGCATTCCGTCGCGCCGTACGGCGTCCAGAACTGCGCGTCCTCGGGCAGCAGCGAGCGCATGGTCTCGACGACGCCGGCCGGTACCGGCGCGCCGGCGGACGTCACACGTTTCACGGTCGGCAAAGGCGCGCCGAAGTTCGCCAGCACCGCCATCAGTGCAGGCGAGCCGAACAGCTGGTCCACGCCGAAGCGCGCGATCGCATCGTGCAGTCTGCGCGGATCGGCCAGCGCGGGCTTGGTCGGGTCCATGTCGGGGATGATCGAGGTAAGCCCCAGCGCGGGATCGAACAAGGCGAACGGCGGGAACGTCGGCAGGTCCACGCCGCCGGCCTCGATACCGAACGCGTCGCGCAGCATCGCGATCTGCGCGACGAAGTGGCGATGGCGATACACCACGCCCTTGGGCACGCCGGTGGAACCACTGGTGAAAAGGATCGCGGCGACATCGTCGGGTTGCGTCGCAGCGAGTTGCGAACCAGCGTGTGCGCCGTCGCGTTCGACCTGCGCGAGTGTCGCGTCGGCGAGCCATGCGCGCGCGCCGGTGGTGATGCGGGTACGCGCGGACTTCGCCCAGCCCAGCAGCACGCGGGCGACATGCGCCAGCGGAATGCCGATGAAGGCTTCGGGCTGGGCTTCGTCCAGGCACTGCTTCAGCGCGCGCTTGTCGATGCCCGGATCGACGAGCACCGGCACCGCGCCCGCCTTGAACAGGGCGAACATCAGCAGGAAGAACTCGGGCGAGGGTCGCACCATCACCACGGTCCGGGTGCCGCGGCCGATGCCGCGCATCGCCAGGCCGGCGGCGATGGCGTCGCTGCGGGCGTCGAGATCGCGGTAGGTCAGCGTCAGGTCGAAGCGCGCGAAACCGTCCGGACCGCGCGTGCCGGGGCAGCGCATGGCAATGCGGTCGGGAAATCGGGCCGCCAGGGCGGGCAGCGACGCGGCGATGTTGCTTGGCTCGTTCATCGGTTCATTTTCGCCTGTCCGGAGCCCTTGCGTCGGGCGCGGAAAGCCTCAGAATCGCGCACCTGCCCGCAATTCCGTCGTGACCGCGCCGGTCCGCCCATGCAACACCCCTGCCTGACCTGCGGCGCCTGCTGCGCCTTCTTCCGCGTGAGCTTCCACTGGTCCGAGGCGGACCCGGGCATGGGCGGGCACGTCCCGATCGAACTCACCGAGCCGTTGCGCACGCATGAACGGGTGATGCGCGGCACCTCGCAGTCGCAGCCGCGCTGCATCGCGCTGGACGCGGACATCGGCCGCTACAGCCGCTGCACCATCCACGATCGGCGTCCGTCGGTGTGCGCGCTGGTGCCGGCGTCGTGGGAATTCGGCGAAGCCAGCCCGCAATGCGACAAGGCGCGCCTCGGGCACGGACTGCCGGTGCTCACGCCCGAAGACTGGACCGGCGTGAGCGAGGACGAGAAGAATCCGTTGCCGGAGGGGTGAACGCTCTTCCTTCTCCCCTTGAGGGAGAAGGTGCCCGAAGGGCGGAAGAGGGGTGTCGCGGACGCGTACCAGTGGCGACTCAGCACCCGTCCCTCTCCCTGGCCGCTTTCCGGCCTGTCCCTCTCCCTCGAGGGGAGAGGGAGCAACAGCATTACAGCGGGTTCGCGTCGAGGAACGCGCGGATCGCCGGCACCAGCACGTCGGCCTTGTCTTCCAGCACGTAGTGGTTCGCGTCTTCGAAGGCATGCACCTGCGCGCGCGGCAGCGCGTCGGTGAAGCCCTTGAGGAAATGCCGGTCGAAGACGAAATCGCGCAGGCCCCATGCGATGAACACCGGACGATCGGCGTACTCGGGCAGCTTGCGACCCATCGCCTGCACCAGCGGCCACGCGGCATCGCCCTCGCCCAGCGGGATGTCCTGCACGAAGCGCGAGGTCGCGATGCGGTTCGCCCACGTGTCGTACGGCGCGACGTAGGCGCGGCGCACGTCGGCGGGCATCTTCTTCTCGACACCGACGAACGAGGCGACCGACGAGAACGCGTTGAGGCCGCGGATCAGCAACGTGCCCAGGCCGAGATCGCGACCGAGCTTGAGCGACTTCGGCAGCGACTTGGCGGCCGGCAGCGGGAACGAACCGGTGTTGGTGATCACCAGCCGGCGGATGCGCGCGGAATGCTTCAGGCCCCAGCCGAAGCCGATGCCGCCGCCCCAGTCGTGCACGGCCAGCGTCACCGGGCCGGTGATGCCGAGTTGGTCGAGCAGCGTTTCGATGTCGTCGATGCGCGACTGCAGCGTGTAGCGGTAGCGATCGTCGTCGGGCTTGTCGGACAGGCCCATGCCGACATGGTCCGGCACGATGCAGCGATAGCGGTCGCGCAGCCCGAGCACGAGCTTGCGCCAGTAATAGCTCCACGACGGATTGCCGTGCAGCATCACCACCACTTCGCCGTCGCGCGGGCCTTCGTCGAGGAAACTCATCGCGATGCCGGGACGCACTTCGAAGCGCTTCGGCGTGAACGGGTAATCGGGCAGCGGCAGGCGGATGGTCATCGTTTCAATCTTGGCGTGCGCGCACGAAGCGCAGGCAAGAAAAACCCGGCGCGCGGCCGGGTTCTTCGTCGGGCGACGCAGTCGCTTACCAGACCACTTCGGCCATCGAGCAGTTCAGGCCCGAGCCGATGCCCAGCAGCGCGATGCGCGTGCCCTTCTTCAGGCGACCGCCCTCGCGCAGCTTGCTCAGCACGATCGGCACCGACGCCGGACCGATGTTGCCGTGCTCGCCGAAGATGGTCAGGACCTTCTTCGGATCGATGCGGAACGCTTTGAGGAAGGCCTTGGTGTGGGCCTTGCTGACCTGGTGGATGACGAACTCGTCGAGTTCCTCGACCACCCAGCCCAGCGCGGCGCGCGCGGCAGTGAAGGTCTTCTGGCCGAGCTTGATGCCTTCGACCAGCAGCATGCGGCCGTCGGCGATCATGCGGTCGTGCACGAGGTCGCCGCGGCACAGCTGGTTCCACTCGGTGGCCGAACGCGTGACGCTGCCGCGATAGCGCGGCGCGCCCGGCGCGAGCTCGCTACGCGCCAGCACCATCGCCGCGGCACCGCTGCCGAGCGTGAGCGTTGCCATCTCGTCGCGGAACTGCTCTTCGGTGACGTCGTCGCGGCTGAGGCGGTCGAGCGTCTTCTCGTAGGCGAGATCAGCGGTTTCGCCGTTGACGACCAGCGCGTAGTCGATCTCGCCGCGCTCGATCATGCGGCTGGCGATGTCCATGCCGTTGAGGAACGCGAGGCACGCATTGGCGACGTCGAAGTTCTGGCAAGTGTCCGGCAGGCGCAGGTTGCCCGAGACGATGGACGCCGTGGACGGCTCCAGGTAGTCGCGGCTGACCGAAGTGTTGACCAGCAGACCAACGCGGTCGGCGTCGATGCCGGCGTCGGCCAGCGCTTTCACGCCGGCGAGCGTGGCGGCGTCGGAGGCTTTGACCTCGCCGTCCCACAGACGGCGTTCGCGAACGCCGGCGACTTCCTCAAGCACGTTGTACTTGATGCCGAGACGGTCGAGCGTGGGCTTGAGGCGTGCGTGGATTTCATCCGACGTCAGCCGGCGAGGTGCGTCGATATGGGCAAGGCCGGCGATGGCGACGTGCTGGAACAACATGGAGGCTTTACCGGAAACGGAAAAGAACACGCCATGTTAACGCTTTACGCCGCCAAGCCGCCATTCGGCACCGCATGGTCGGCGGGTCTGACCGACCAGCGGGCGGCGTCCGTTCAAGACTGCGACCGGAAGCCTTCGTAGCAGGGGCGCGCGGTCTGCCAAGCCGCGACCCGCCGGGTCATGCGGTGACCCGGCATTCAGCCCTTCGCGTCGGTTTCGGGGCGAATTGCGCGTCAGCGACCCAGTGGATAGGTCTGGGCGGTACCGCCGGTCGAGGCGGGACCCGTCGCCGCGCCGCGACCCGTGCCGCAACGCCAGGCCGAGAAACGCTGCGAACCGTTGAGCGGATCGCCCATCGGCTGCACGGTGTCGGCCTGCAGGCCCGGCGCTTCGTTGCGCGCCAGGGTTTCCAGTTCCTCGCGCACGCGCAGGTGGTTACGCTCGTAGAAGGCGACGCTGTTCTTCACCGACACCTCCACTTCGCCGCGCTTCTCGCAACCCGCCGGCGGACCGCTGCCGTCGACCACGCGCACGGACGAAGCACCCGGCGCCATGTGCACCCAGGTGCAACCGCCGGCCACCAGGGCCGTCATCAGGACCACTCCCACCGCGGACTTGCGCATCCATTACTCCGGTTGGCGGCGCAGGCGCCGCACGTCAATTGAGGACGGGGCGCGATTGTCGCCGTGTCCGCCACGGTTGTGAACGGTGCGTGGTGAACCGCGACTGAGGCCGCGGTCGAAGTTTGCGCAACAGGTGGCTCCGCTCGCAGTCGTTCAAGGTGCGGTGCCGACCGCCTTGCCATCGGCATCGAGCACCTGCACGTCGCCGAGCTTCAGCGCGCGCACTGGCTTCTCGATCTGCTTGAGGTCGCCCACCACTACCCAGGTCAGCGCATTCGGATCGAGCGTGGCGGCTGCGACCTTGACCTGCTCCGGCGTGAGCGCTTCGATCTCCGCCTTGCGCTTGAACACGTAATCGTCCGGACGGTCGTAGCGGACGATGCCGCTCACCGCGCCCATCACCGCCGATGCGGTTTCGAACGCGCCGGGCAGGCCACGGATCTCGGTGGCCTGGATCTTCGCCACTTCCTCCGCGGTCGGCGGCGCCTTGCCGGTGGCGTAGACGCTGATTTCGCGCTGCAGTTCCTTCAGCGAATCGGCGGTCTTGTCGATCTGCACAGGGGCGAACGCCATCCACGGGCGCGGGCCCAACGCGTTGACCGAGAAGCTGTAGGCGCCGTACGCCCAGTGCTTGCCTTCGCGCAGGTTCATGTTGAGGCGCGAGGAGAATTCGCCGCCGAGCACCGAGTTGGCGATGTCGAAGCGCACCGATTCGGGATCCTTGGTCGAGGGCACGACCTGGCCGGCGAAGATCGTCGCCTGTACCGCGCCGGGCTGATCGATGAGATAGACGCGCGAGTTCTTCGGGCGCGGCGCCTGGCCGACCTGCGGACGCGTCGGCGATGCGCCGTCGGACGCCCAGTCGCCGAGATGGCGATCGAGCAGCGGGACGATCTCCTTCAGCGTGGTGTCGCCGACGACGATCAGGGTGGCGTTCTGCGGGCGCACCCAGGCGCGATGGAACGCCATCAGGTCGTCGCGTGTCAGCGAACCGATCGACGCTTCGGTGCCACTGCCGCTCAAGGGCATCGCGTAGGCATGGCCCTCGCCGTACAGCAGCGGCGGCAGCACGCGCAGCGCGGCACCGTTCGGCCGCGCCTTCTCCTGGCGGATGCCGGCGATCCAGGTCGCCTTCACCCGGTCGATTTCCTTCTGGTCGAAGCGCGGCTGGCGCAGCATCTGCGCGAACAGGCCGACCGACGGATCGAGGTTCTCCTTCAGCGACGACAGGTACGCGCGTCCGCCATCCAGCGACGCGCTCGCGCCAAGGTTCGCGCCCAGCGATTCGGCGCGGTCGCCGAAGGCCAGTGCGTCGAGATCGCCCGCGCCTTCGTCGAGCATGCCCATTGCGAAGCTGGACGTACCCAGCTTGCGGCCCTCGTCGGCGCTGAAACCACCAGCGAACTCGTAGCTCATCTGCACCACCGGGATCTCGTGGCGCTCGGCGAGGATCACCGTGGTCCCGTTCTTCAGCGTCGCGCGCTGCAGCGAGGGGAACTTGAGGTCGGGGAAGCGCGACGTCTGCGGCACGCCCGTGCTGCGGTCGACCGTGCTGGGCGTGGTGGTGAACCTGGGATCGACGGTCGGCAGGGTCAGCGGTGCCGGCGTGACCGAGGGATCTTCTTCCACGGCGGTGCGCGGTCCCGGCACGACGACCAGCGTGTGGCTGCCGCGCGTCAGCCATTGGTTGCCCACGGCCTTGAGTTCGCCCACGGTGACGGTGTCGATGATCTTCAGGCTGTCGCGGAAGCACCCCGGATCGCCGGTGTAGACGGTGCACTCGGCCAGCGCATCGGCCTTGCCGCCGGAACCGCCCACGCGCTCGATGCCGCGCACGAAGCCGGCCTTGAACACGGTGCGCGCCTGTTCGACTTCGGCCTTGCTCGGGCCATCCTTGAGCAGCTTCTTCAGCTCCTCGTCGATGATCGCCTCGACCTTCGCCGGATCGACGCCCTGCTTCACGTCGGCGGTGATGATGAAGTTGGAGCTGAGTTGCGAGCCGTAAGCAGCGGCGGCGACGTTGTCGACCAGCTTGTCCTGGTGCAGCAGACGCTTGTCCAGGCGCGAGGACTTGCTGCCACCCAGCACCTGGGCGAACAGCTGCAGCTTGTCGATGTCGGGCGTGCCGGTCTGCGCGACGTTCCAGACACGGTGGATGCGCGCCTGCGGGACCTGGTCGGTCATGGTCGCGCGCGTGCTCGTGGCCAGCGGTGCGACGTCGACCTTCGGCTGCGCCATCGTCGGCGAGGCGGGGATGTCGCCGAAGTACTTCGCCGCCTTCTTGCGCGCGGTGGCGACGTCGATGTCGCCGGCCAGCACGAGCACGGCGTTGTTCGGGCCGTACCAGGTGCGGAACCAGTTCTTCACGTCCTCCAGCGAGGCCGCGTTGAGGTCGGCCATCGAGCCGATGGTGCTGTGGTGGTACGGATGGTCCTTGGTGTACAGCGCCTTGCCCAGCGCATCCCAGACCTGGCCATAGGGCTGGTTCTCGTTCTCGCGCTTCTCGTTCTGGACCACGCCGCGCTGCTCGTCCAGGACCTTCTGGTCGATCGCGCCGAGCAGGTGGCCCATGCGGTCGGACTCCATCCACAGCGCCATGTCGAGCGCGGTGGTCGGCACGTTCTGGAAGTAGTTGGTGCGGTCGGAATTGGTGGTGCCGTTCTGGTCGGTGGTGCCGACCAGCTCGAAGGGTTCGAAGAACTCGCCCCGATGGTTCTCCGAACCGTTGAACATCAGGTGCTCGAACAAGTGCGCGAAGCCGGTGCGGCCGGCGGGTTCGTCCTTGCTGCCGACGTGGTACCACAGGTTCACGGCGACGATCGGCGCCTTGCGGTCGGTGTGCACGACCACGCGCAGGCCGTTGGGCAGGGTGAATTCCTCGTACGGGATGTCCACCGTCGCCTTCGGCGCGGCCAACACGGCGGTCGGCGCGAAGGCGGTGCCACCGAGCGCGGCGGCGAGGGCCAGGGCGAGCGCGGCGGCGCGCGGGCGGGGCGACAGGAACATGGCGGACTCCTCAGGCGAAGGCCGGGCGTGACCGCCGGGCCGATCCAGCATCCTAGCCGCGCTGCGTGAATGCAGGCACTAGGCCACAAGTCCCTGCCCCGGTAGGCCTTTGTCGCAGGCGACGGTCGGCGCAAGCCGCGGCGGGCACTCCACACCGACCTCTTTACACTGTGCGCCCGCCCCAGCCGGATGCCCCGATGCCCTCCGCCAAGCGCCCCCCGCGACGCAGCCTGGTCACCGGCGCCAACCGCGGCCTCGGACTGGAGTTCGTCCGCCAGCTGCTCGCCCACGGCGACCATGTGGTCGCCACCTGCCGGCATCCGGCCCGCGCGAACGCATTGAACCGGCTCGTCGGCGAACATCCCGGGCGACTGCACGTGCTTCCGCTCGATCTCGCCGATCCGAAGTCCCACGCCGAACTCGCGCGCGAGTTGCCGCTGGTGATCGACGGCATCGACCTGCTCATCAACAACGCCGGCGTACTGCATTCCGGCGAGCGTTTCGGCGACGTGCCGCCGGCACAGCTCGACGAAACGCTGCGCACCAACGCAAGCGGGCCGTTCCTGCTCACGCAGACGCTGGCGCCGCTGCTGGTAGACGGTGGCAAGGTCGCGAACCTGTCGTCGGTCCTCGGCTCCATCGCCTCCACCGACGGCTTCCATACACCCAGTTACGCGATCTCGAAGGCGGCGCAGAACATGGCGACGGTGCTGCTCGCCAGCGCGCTGCGCGAGCGCCGCATCGCAGTCGTCGCGCTGCATCCGGGCTGGGTGCAGACCGACATGGGCGGCAGCGGTGCGCAGATTTCCGCGGAGACGTCGGTACGCGGACTGCTCAAGGCGATCGACGGCGCGTCCATCGACGACAGTGGTCGTTTCATCGACTGGCAGGGCAAGGCGCTGCCGTGGTGATGCCCTCTCTTCGCACGCAACGCTGATCGCATGCTCGACGTCATCCTGTTCCAGCCGGAAATCCCGCCCAACACCGGCAACGTGATCCGCCTGTGCGCCAACACCGGGGCGCGCCTGCACTTGGTGCGACCGCTGGGCTTCACGCTGGAGGACCGCCAGCTCAAGCGCGCCGGCCTGGACTATCACGAGTACGCATCGCTGCAGGTGCACGACGATCTCGCCGCCGCGCTGGTGGCGATCGAGCGTGCGAATGGCGCGACGCCGCGCGTGTTCGCCTTGAGCACGCGAAGCACGGTGCGTTTCGACATGCCGCGTTATGCACCGGGCGACGTGTTCCTCTTCGGCCCGGAGACGCGCGGGCTGCCGACGGATGTGCTCGAAAGCGTTCCCGCCGCGCAGCGCCTGCGCCTGCCGATGCGTCCGGACAATCGCAGCCTCAATCTGTCCAACGCGGTGGCGGTGGTGGTGTTCGAGGCGTGGCGGCAGATGGGATACGCGGGCAGCGCAAACTGATCCGTTCCAGGGAACCCAAAGAAGAACGGCGGAACCTCGCGGTTCCGCCGTTCCTGTTTCCCTCGACCGCGCTTGGATCAGAAGATCACGCCGATGCCGACGCGGTAGATCGGCTCGTCGTTCTGCGCCGCCGAGACACCCGCGTTGAAGTTCACGCGACCGTCCTTCGTCCAGCGCGAGACGCCGACGCCCAGTGCGCCTTCGCCACGGTAGGTCGCCACGCCCGCATTGAGCACGGTATGGCCGGGCACGTACGGCGTCACGTTGACCAGGGCGGAAGCCGCCGCGATACCGCGGTTCGCCTGGCGGTTGACGGCATCGATGCGGTGGTCCATCGCATAGCCCCAGTCGTCGACGCGACGATCGGTGTAGGCGTTGGCTTCGCCGAGCGTCTGCGCCGCCGTCTGGCGGATCTGGCCCAGGTTCACCGCGTCGGTGTCCTGCGTGCCAGGCGCCACGCCGCTGATGCGACGCGGACCGCCGGTGCCGGCCACGCTGACCTCGTTGCCGCCCGTGCTGCCCGCAACGGTGACGACGCCGTCCGGGGTGGACTGCTTCACGAGGCCGACGCCACCGTTGTTGATCTGCGTGGTCAGGTTGGTGACATCGCCCTCCACGTTGGTCACACGGTTGTCGAGGTTGGTGACATCGCCTTCCACGTTGGTCACGCGACCGTCGATGTTGGTGATGTCGTTCCTGATGTCGGTGACATCGCCTTCGATGTTCGTGACGCGACCGTCCAGGTTGTTGATCTGGGTGGTGTTGCCAGTCGTGCGCTGATCGAGGTTGCCCAGGGCGTCACCGACGTTGTTGTACGTGGTGGTGCCGCCGGACGCATTGGCCAGCGTGTAGGCCGGAGCCGACACCGTGCCGTCCGTCTGCACCGCCGCGCCGCCGCCCAGATGGGTGGCGATGCTGTTGGCCGTGCCATACAGCTGGCTGCCGTTGATGGCGTCGGTGCTCAGGGCGCTGACCGCACCGCGGTGCAGGTTGGTGATCGAGGTGCCATCGGTGACGCCACCGTCCGTGGACTGCGCGCCTTCCAGCATGGCGACGCTGTAGTCCACCTCGCCCGGATCGATCACGCCGTCGTTGTTGGTGTCGTTCCACTTGTACTTGACGGAACGCTCACCGGCACCGGCAGCCTGGGCCTTGATCTGCCTCAGCTGCGATACGTTGACCGCATCGGTATCCGCGGTGCCCGCGGCCACGCCGGCCAGCACGCGATCGCCCGCCGTACCGGCGAAGCTGACCTGCGTCCCGTCGGTGTCCTTGGCGACGGTGATGAGGCGCGAGGTCGCATCCTGCTGGACCAGGCCCATCGTACCGTTGGCGATGTTGGCGATGGACGTATTCATCGTACCCAGTGCCGCGTTGACCTTGCCGAAGCCCGCGCCTACGTCCGTCGCTGCACCGGTGGTGTCATTGGTGATCGCGTCGGCGTTGGTCAGCGCGTAGCTCGGCGCAGCAACGGTGCCGGTGACCGGATCGGCCACCGCGCCGCCACCCAGAGCGGTCGCCAGGCCAATAGCGGTCTGGTTCGTCGCATACAGCTGCGAACCGTTGATGGCCTCGTTGCTGGTGGACGAGATGGCGCCGTCGGCCACGCCCGTCAACACGCGGTCGCCCGCGGTGCCTGCGAAGTTCACCTTCGTGCCATCAGTGGCCTTGGCGACGGTGATGTCGCGGGTCGTCGGATCCTGCTGGACGAGGCCAACCGTGCCGTTGACGATTGAAGTCTTCATCGCACCCAGCGCCGCGTCGACCTTGGCGAAGCCGTTAACGACGTTGGTCGCCGCACCCGGCATGCCGCTGATCGCGCCGGCATTTGCCAGCGCGTAGGTCGGCGCATTGACGGCGCCGGTGGCCGGGTTGACGGTCGTGCCGAGGACGCCCGCCAGGCCGTTGGTGGCCGCGGTGTTGATGCCGACCTGCGTGTTGGTCGCGAACAGCTCCGAACCGTTCACGGCGTCGGTGCTGCTGGCATCGATGCGACCGGCGGCGACGTTGGTGATGGTGCGATACGGCGCCTGAACGCCACCGCCTACGCTGACCGTTGCGGTCGGAGTAGCGCCTGCGAAGTTGTAAGTACGGCCGGCAATGATCGCACTGGACGTGGCGACGGGAGCCGCGCTTACCGAGTACGAACCGAGGGCGACGCTGTAATCATCGTTCGCCTGTGCAGCCACACCCAGCGCCGTGCCGACGATACCTGAAGCAGTGGACTGGTTGCCGATCGCCGAGCCGCCGATGGCCGTTGCCTGCGCTGCAGCACCGAGTACGACGGCACCCTGCGCAGCCTGTGCACCGTCGCCCACGGCGATGCCCTTGCTGGCCTTGGCGCTGTTGCCGATCGCCACCGCACCCACGCCGGTAGCGTCGGAGTTCGCGCCCATGGCAACTGCGTATGAAGAGCTGGCGCCGGTCACTTTGGCACCCGTGCCGATCGCGATGGCGCTGTTCGCGTCCACCGACGCGGCCTGACCAAGGCCTACGGACTGCATCCCCGTTACCAGCGTCGAGCCACCAATCGCGACGCTGTTCAGACCGCTGACCTGAGCGGACTTGCCCATGGCGATCGACATCGAACCGGAAGCAACGCTCTGGTCGCCGATGGCGACGGCACTGGTCTGGGCCATCGTATTGAAGCCCAGTGCCACCGCGTTGGCAGAAGCGCTGTTTGCGTTGGCGCCAAGGGCTACCGCGTTGGTTCCGGCACCCTTTGCGTTGGCGCCCATTGCCACTGCCGCCAGCCCGGTGCTTTGCGATCCCTGGCCGATCGCGACTGCCTGATCCTGGTTAGCCGTCACGCCTTGGCCGATCGCGACGGACGCGATGCCTGACGTCGTGCTGTCGGCGCCCAGTGCGACGTCCCATTTGCCGTTCGCGTGCTGGTTCTGGCCGATCGCGATGGCCGCCTGGCCGTTTGCATCGGTGCGCAAAGTCGACGATCCGATAGCGATGGAGTCTGTTCCCCCTGACGTTGCGTTGCCGATGGCTTCGGAGTTGATACCCGGCGCGGAACCGCCGTCGAGCGAGCCCGCCGACGCGAGGCCGCTCATGCCAAGCATGACGGCCGCCGCCAGGGTTGCGGTGCGGCTCGATGCTTTCTTTCGGCCCTTGGCCATTTCCGAGGCCACTACCCACGAGCCGGTAGAGGCGTTCCAAACGATGCGATAGATGGTGTTCATTTCAGAAGAAACTCTTGTCCTGGAGGGGTTTCACTCGGCCGGCGGCGTTCATCGGAGAGCTCATCCGTGGGCGGGCGGTAAAGCCCCTCCGGCGCGGCGTTGTGCTGCCACGCTTTCGTCGAGATGCAACAAGTCGGGAGTGCGGGAGAAATGCTAGGAACCGCGCATCCACACCAACATGGGATTTTTCTTAATCTGGCTTTTTTTCCACCGGATCGATTGCGCTGGCGTTCACCGTGCGCGGGCCCACGGAAACCCCTGAAATTAGGAACTTTCCGAATGTCATCCAGCGGCGGCCGACACGCACGGTGGGATAACTTTCGCTGCCGCATACTCGTCCGCCCGATGGGCAGCGCCGCTGCGGTCGGCAGTTCGTTCGTCCCTACATTCGGAGACGGCCATGCGTACTTCTTTCCGAACTTTCTTCGCGCTCGCACTGGTGCTTGCATCGCTGTCGGCGCACGCCGACGACGCGGCGACGATCAAGGCACTCGAGCAGCAATGGATCGACGCGGTGGGTCGCGGCGATCGGGTCTTCGTCGACAAGCTGCTGCATCCGGCGTACGTCAACACCACGATGCGTGGGCAGGTACGCGACAAGGCGACGACCGTGGCGGCCCCACCGCTGCCGAAGGGCGCCACGCAGACGCTGCGCAACGTGCAGGTACGCATGCACGGCAACGTGGCCGTGGTGACGGGCATCAACGACTACCGCGCGCCGGGTGCGCAACCGCTCAGCGTCGCCTACACCGACGTGTATCTGAAGGAAGGCAACGCCTGGCGCGTGATCTCGACGCAGGAGTCCGTGCGCAGTCCTTGAAGGCAAGGCCGTTGCATGCACGTCGGGCCCCGCGTGGCGGTGCCACCTCGACGCCGGTTCGCGCGGACTTGAGCGCGGGCTACGGGCCTGACAGCGGGCGCGTACCCCCATCTGAACCCCTGGCGCGCCAGGCGCGACCGGCCTGCGCCGGGGAAGTTCCTGCACCTTGCAGTTTAGTATTCAGGTTAAATTTCGGTTAGCTCCGGATACTTCACGTCACCGGAGCCGCCCCCGATGTGCTTCTGATGAAGCCCGGCCCCGGCAACCAAGAACACAAGAGGCTGAGACCCAATGAAGCGTTCCCTGCTTGCCCTGACCCTCCTGGCTGCCCTGCCGTTCGCCGCTTCGGCCGCGGAAGGCGTGTCGTACACCTACGTCGAAGCCGGCTACGCCGGTACCAGCGTCGACAGCGGTCCGGACGCCGATGGCTGGGCCATCAACGGTTCGGCTGCGATCGCCCCGAACTTCCACATCTTCGGCGGCTACAGCGGCCAGGAAACCGACGATTTCGACACCGTGCTCGGCCGCGTCAATGGCGTGGACGTCGACCAGTGGAACATCGGTGTCGGCTACAACCACGAGCTCAACTCGCAGCTCGACCTGCTGACCCGCGTGGCCTACCAGAAGTCCGAAACCGACGGCGTGCGCGTCGGCGGCATCGACTTCAGCGGCACCGATGCCGACGGCTGGAGCGTCGAAGCCGGCGTGCGCGGCGCGTTCACCCCGAACTTCGAGGGCTACGCCCTGGCTGGTTTCGAGGACTACGAACACGCCGACAGCGAGTTCTACGGCAAGGTCGGCGCCCAGGTGAAGTTCAACCAGACCTGGGGCATCAACGGCGAAGTGAAGTTCGTCGACGGCTACACCGCGTACTTCATCGGTCCGCGCGCCAGCTTCTAAGCGCCGCTGCCAGCAACTGTTTCATCGCGATATCTCTCTCTCCCCCACTATCGCGACTGGAAGCCCGGCCTAGGCCGGGCTTCTTTTTTGACAGGGTTCCGGACAGATTGTGACAACCAGCGCATTCGGATATCGTGCGCGCGCCGCTGCAATGGCGGTAGGACCACATCACCAAAGGATCAGGGGATTTCATGAAGAAGCGTCTCATGTTGGCCGCCGTGCTGGCGGCCGCGCCGTTCGTTGCGTCCGCGCAGGGCAACGGCCTGAGCTACACCTATGTCGAGGGCGGCTACACCCAGGCCAACATCGATTACGACGACGAACTGCTCGGCGACTTCACCGCCGACGGCGGCTACATCCGCGGCTCGTTCGAGCTCAGCCCGTCGTTCTACGTGTTCGGCTCGTACAGCCAGGGCAAGGACGACGACTCCGTCGCGATCGATTTCGGCGGCGGCGACGTCGTCACCTTCGACGTCGAGGATGAGCTGAAGCAGGGCGAGTTCGGCCTGGGCTACCACATGGCGATGGGCGAGAAGGTCGACTTCATCGGCGAGCTGGCCTACGTGCGTCTGGACGAGGACTTCTCGTTCTCGACCTCCGACGGCGATAGCGGCTCCGACGACCTGACGTCGAAGGGCGGCCGCGCCGCGCTCGGCCTGCGTGGCGGCTCCGACACCCTCGAGGGCTGGGTCAAGCTCGGCTACATCGACCTTGGCGAAGTCAGCGGCGACTTCATCGGCACCGCCGGTGGCCAGTACAAGTTCAACAAGACCTGGGGCATCGTGGCCGAAGTCGAAGTCATCGACGACCTGAGCCGCTTCTCGGCCGGCGTGCGCGCCAGCTTCTGAGACGCCTCCATGCGGCAACGAAGAACCCGGCCAAGGCCGGGTTTTTCGTATCGGGAGCCCGGTTGCAGTTCGCGCAGGCGGCACTCACGGTTCGCCCGGGGTCGCGGTAAGGTGCGTCGCCGCCCTGCGGCACGCACTTACAAGAACATCACTGGGGAAAACATGAAGAAGCAACTCGCACTGGCGCTCGCGCTGGCGACGGCGCCGTTCGCCGCGATGGCCGACGGCCACAGCTACACCTATATCGAAGGCGGCTACGCCCAGCTCAACCAGGACCTGCCGCAGGTCGATGGTTTCGAGATCGACGACATCGAAGCCGCGGGCTTCTTCATCGCCGGCTCGGCCGAGATCGCGCCGTCCTGGCACATCTTCGGCGGCTACCGCGCCGGCGACGACGACCTGGGCGTGTCCGCGCCGTTCGTGGGCCAGCTGGGCGAAGTCGGCATCGACATGTCGCAGTACAACGTCGGCCTGGGCTACCACCACAGCCTGCGCGAGCGCACCGACCTTGTCGCCGAGCTCAGCGTGCTCGGCACCGAGATCGACATCGACAACGACGGCGAAGGCAGCCAGGACGGTACGGACGTGCGCATCGCCGTGGGCGTGCGCCATCTGATCGCCGATCCGGTCGAGGTGTGGGTCAAGGCCAACTACACCGACGGCGACGTGTACGACAGCGCCGGCAGCGTGAGCGCGGGCCTGCAGTACAAGCTGGGTTCGACCTGGGGCATCGTCGGCGAATTCGAAGCCGGCAGCGAGTTCTCGCAGGTCGCCGTGGGCATGCGCGCGAGCTTCTGAGCGCCGCCTTCGATGCAAAAGAAAAAGCCCGGCTTCGCGCCGGGCTTTTTTGTTTCATCAACCGAACAGGTCGCGCGGATATTCCGGCTTCTGCTCGCGCGCCAGCAGCAGGCGCAGGCCCTCCGCGGGCGTGATCTCGCCGTGCAGCACGCACTGCACCGCGCTGGAGATCGGCAGCTCGATGCCGTGGCGTTCGGCCTGGCGCATCACTTCGTCGGCGGTCTGCACCGATTCGACCACCTGTCCGATCTCGCGCACGGCTTCGTCGATCGACTGCCCGCGTCCCAGGGCGAGGCCCAGGCGACGGTTGCGGGAGAGATCGCCGGTGCAGGTGAGCACCAGGTCGCCCAGACCCGCCAGGCCCATCAGCGTCTCGGCCTTGCCGCCGATCGCGTGGTTGAGCCGCAGCATTTCGTTGAGCCCGCGCGTGATCAGGCCCGCGCGCGCGTTGAGACCGAGCTGCATGCCGTCGGCGACGCCGGTGGCGACCGCGAGCACGTTCTTCATCGCGCCGCCGAGTTCGGCGCCGAGCATGTCGTTGCCGGTGTAGGCGCGGAACGCCGGACCGTGCAGCGCATCGGCGACCGCCTGGGCGAAGCCGGCATCGCTGCCGTGGACGGTCAGCGCGGTGGGCAGGCCCTGCGCGACTTCCTTGGCGAACGACGGGCCGGTGACGACGGCCAGCGGCACGTCGCTGCCGAGCACCTCTTCGGCGACTTCGTGCAGGAACCGGCCACTGCCCGGCTCGAAACCCTTGGTCGCCCACGCCACGCCGGCATGCGCCGGTCGGTGCGGCGCGAGCTTGCGCAGGGTTTCGGCGAAGGCGTGCGACGGAACGACCACCAGCACCAGATCGGCGCCCACGAGGGCGTCGGCCAGGTCGGTGGTCGCGCGCAGCGAGTCCGGCAACGGAATGCCGGGCAGGTAGCGCGGGTTCTCGTGGCGCTGGTCGATGGCGGCGATGCCGTCGGCATCCCGCCCCCACAGCACGGTCGGATGACCGTGCCGCGCGATCAGGGCTCCGAGGGCGGTGCCCCAGGAACCCGCACCGAGCACCGCGACGCTAGGAAGTGCGTTCGCTTCCATGCCGCGGACGCGATCAGGCGTTGCCGGCGGTCTCGGCGTCGGCCAGGCCGCTGCCGGCCTGCTGCGCCGCGCGCTGGCGCAGGCCTTCGGCGTACAGCGCGTCGAAGTTGATCGGCTGCAGGAAGAACGGCGGGAAGCCGCCGGCCTGGATCAGGTCGCTGATCAGCTGGCGTGCGTACGGGTACAGGACGTTCGGGCAATGCGTGCCGAGCATGCCGTCCAGGGTCTGGGCGTCGAAGCCGGCCAGGCCGAACACGCCGGCCTGCTTCACTTCGACGACGTACATGGCCTTGTCGTTCGCGTTGCAGGTCAGGGTGATGCCCAGGACCACTTCGAACGCGTTGTCGTTGAGGCGCTGCACGCTCTGGTTGAGGTTCATCTGCAGCTGCGGCTGGGCCTGCTCGTTGAACACGGCCGGTGCGCCCGGAACCTCGAAGGAGACGTCCTTGGCGTAGATCTTCTCGACGGTGAACGCCGGACCGTTGGCTTCGGTGGACGCGGCGGCGCCGTTGACGTTTTCTTCGGACATCTCGTAACTCCAGGCAATAAATGCGGAAAGTGGTCGATTATGGCACGCGCCCCTGGCGCGCCCGGCTGTTCAGATTGCGCGAGTCGGCGCGTCCGCGGCAAGCGGTGTGTGCTGTCCCCAAAGACGGTGTTGGGGCGTCCCGCGAGGCGATCAAGGCCGGCCGTTTGAGAAAAACGAACCGGCCGTCGCGAGGGTCAGGCGCGACCCTTGACCAGGGGCAGGTCGGCGTTCTGCCACGCGGCGATGCCGCCGTCGAGCCAGTACACCTGTTCGAAGCCAGCCTTCTTCAGGCGCTTGGCCGCATCGCCGGACGCCTGTCCGTTGCGGCACACGACCACCACCGGCAGCGACTTGGCGTTGGCCAGCAGCTTGTTTTCCGGATCGAACTGGCTGGGCTGCACCGACTTGCTGCCGGCGATGTGGCCCTTCTCGAAATCGCCGCTCGCCGACAGGTCGACGACCAGTGCGTTGTCGCGGTTCATCAGTCCGGTCAGTTCGGCCGGACGCAGCGCCTTGTAGCCACGGAACAACCGCGCGACCTCGGTGTAGATGATCGCCAGGGTCAGGCCGACCAGCGCCAGGGACAGGAGGGGGTGGCGCTCGGCGAAGGCCAGCAGTTCTTGGAAGTTCACGGCATCACGGCGACGGAAACGGGGCCGGGATTGTCGCCCAGTGCCGGCGGTGGCGCAAAACCGGGGCGGTCCGGCCCCGCGACGGGCGCTCAGCGCGTCATTCGCCGCCCCACAGGTCCGGCAGTCCGGTCACCAGCCACCAGTTCTTGTCGGCATCGTTCCAGCGCCACTCTTCGCGGTAGCGCACGGTGCGTTCGGCCTGGGTGTGGCGGTTGACCACGCCGATCTCGATGTCGCGCATCGCCACGCCGCCCTTCTTGTCGGCGCTGGAATTGCGCTCGCGATAAGCGGTGATCTGGACCTGCTCGTAGCGCTTGAGCTCCAGGTCGCTGACCGGGTGCGCCTCGCGGTAGGCCGGGTCGATCAGGCTCAGAGCGCCTTCGAAATCACCCCAACGGATCGCGCCCGACCAGGCGTACTGGTTGCTCTGCAGCTGTTCCATCTTGCTCTTGGCCAGCGCGGACACGCTGAAGGTGGACAGCAGGGCGAGCAGCGCCAGGGCTGCAAGCTGGGTCAGACGGCGCATCGGGCATTCCCCTCCGGAACTTCGGCCATCCTAGCCCGTCGCCGCGGGCTTGGCTCAGGACTTGGCGATGGCGACGTAGCGGGCGGTGAACTCGGTCGCGATTCCACCGTCCGGAAGCCGCGCGCGCGCGACCAGCCCGGTACGGGCGCGACCGCGTTCACGCAGGGTCGCGATGAAGCCGGGCCAGCTGGAGTCGGGCGCCAGTTCGGCCTCGACATCCAGGTCGGCGAACAACGGCGCCAGGTAGCGGATCTGGCTGTCGGCCACGAACACCTCGGCCTGCAGCCCCGCCGCTTCCACGTGCAGCGAGACCAGTCCCCACGAGGCCAGCGTCATCATCGACGCGAGGCTCCCGCCGAACGCGCAGCCCTTGTCGTTGACGTGCGTGGACAGCGGCGCGTGCAGGCGCAGGCGGTTGCCGTCGTAACCGGCGACGCGCACGTCCATCGCCGCGACCGGCGGCATCGACTGGTAGTGCTCGTGCAGGCGCCGCAGTGCGGCGTCGTGTTCGTGGTGGAGGTTCATGCAGGGATCGGTGGGGGAATCGTGCCCATTGTAGGAGTCCGCGCGCCGGCGGCTATGCTGGTGCGATGCCAGTACGCACGCCCGAGCGGTTCGTGATCTCGCTGCGCCCGCGCGGCGAGCATGCGCCGATGCGCCGCGCCGCCGCGCGCGTGGGTCTGGGCGTGATCGCGCTGTCGCCGTGGCGACTGCGCTGGCGCGACGACGAGGCCTCGCGCCGCGCCCTGCGCACCGCACTCGATGCACCGCGTGTGCTGTTCACCAGCCCGGTCGCGGTGCGTGCGGCACGCGCGCTGCAGCCGTTGGCCTCGCGCGCGGGGCAACGCTGGTTCGCGGTCGGTGCAGGCACGGCGGCGGCTCTGCATCGCGCCGGCATCGCCGAGGTCGAAGCGCCGACGCGGATGGACAGCGAAGGACTGCTCGCGTTGCCGGGTCTGATCGACATCGACGGACAGACGATCGGGTTCGTCACGGCACCGGGCGGTCGCGGCGTGCTGATCCCGGCCTTGCAGGCGCGCGGCGCGAACGTGCTGCGCGCCGACGTGTACGAACGCGTGCCGATCGCGCCCTCGCCGCAGTCGATCGCGCACCTGCTGGCCTTGCGCGAGCGGGCGACGCTGGCGTTGTCCAGCGGCGAAGCCCTGGAGTACCTGCTGGCGACGCTGCCGCCGGATGCGCTGGAACGCCTGCGCCGTGCCCGCGTCGTCGCGGCCAGCGAGCGCCTCGCCGACCTCGCCCGCGCGCACGGTTTCGCCGAGGCGATCGTCGCCCGCAGCGCGCGTCCCGCCGACCTTTTCGCCGCCGCCAGCGGAACCGCGCCTCCGGCGTGACGCGTGGCGCTCCGGTAGCATGGCGCGGTCTTCCCGCCCCGTACCGCCGTGTCCGCCACTCCCGATCCGACCCTTTCTCCGGCTGCACCGCGACGTTCGCGTGGCTGGGCCTGGTTGCTGCTGGTGCTGCTGGTTGCCGCAGCGGGCGGGTACGGCTGGATGCAATGGCAGGCGCGCAGCGATCGCGAACGCGAGGCCGCGCTCGATGCCGACCAGCGCGTGGAAGCACTGCAGGGCCGCATCGATGCGATCCGCCGCGACCAGCGCGCGCAGCTGCAACGCCTGCAACAGGCCGACGCGACCAACCGCGTGCTGCGCGACGAACTGCTCGGCATCGGCCAGCGCGCGGCGCTGATCGAAGACACCGTGTCCAAGCTCGCCGATCCCGACCTGCACGGCGCGCAGGCGTTGCGCCTGGACGAGACCGAACTGCTGCTCAGCCTGGGCCAGCAGCGCCTGCTGATCGCCGGCGACCTGGAAGGCGCACGCCGCGCCTATGCGCTGGCCGGGCACGTGCTCGACGGCGTCGTCGATCCCGCCTACCTCAGCCTGCGCCAGACCCTGCAGCAGGAGCGCGCCGGCATCGAGGCGCTCGGCACCGAACCGCGCGTGCGCGCGATGGCCGAACTCGACGCACTCGCGCAGACGATCACGGCCGCACCGGTCGAGCCGACCGCGACGTCGACACCGGATGCGCCGTGGTGGCGCCGCGCGTTCGCCGGATTGATCGACGTGCGCCCGAGCGATCGCGCGGTCGCGGTGCAGCCGGCCGATCGCATCGCCGCGGCCGCCGGGTTGCAGCTGGAGATCTCGCTCGCTCGCGCCGCCGCCGAGCGTCGCGACGAAGCCGGTTTCCGCGCCGCGCTGCAACGCGCCGAGACGTGGATGGCGCGCCTGTGGCCGGAATCGCCGACCCTGCACGAACAGCGCGCGCGCCTGCGCGCCATCGCCACGCGCCCGCTTTCACTCACGCTTCCGACGCTGGGCAGCACACTGCAGCAGTTGCGCCAGCTGCGCACCGCGCATTGAACGGCCATTCGCGACGCAAGGAGCCGAAGTCGCCATGAACCTCTTCCGCAACGTGCTGTTCTGGATCGTGCTGGCGCTGGTCGGCGCACTGCTCGCGCAGTTGCTCGTCCAGGACCCCGGCTACGTGCTGGTTCGCTACGGCGGCAACGACTACACCACCAACGTCCCCAAGGCGATCGCGTTGCTCCTGGTCGCGCTGGCGGTGCTGTGGCTGGTGTGGAAGCTGGCCAACCTGCCGTTCGCGGCGATGCGCCGACACCGTCGCCGGCAGGCACGCGCACGCCTGATCGACGGGTTCGAATCGCTGCACCAGGGGCAATGGACGCGTTCGGAAAAGCTGCTCGCGCAGGCCGCGGACGAACCCGACGCCCTCGCCGTCGCGCGTGTCGGTGCGGCGCGTGCCGCGCAGGCGCGCGGCGACGATGCCGCGGCGCGCGCGCATCTGGCCGCGATCGGCCTGGACCACGCCGGTACTCGCGCGATCGCCGAAGCCGAGCTCGCACTCGCGCACGACCGCCCCGCCGATGCACTCGCACTGCTCGATGCACCGTCGGCGACACCGCTACCGCCGCGTGGACTGGTGCTGCGCGGCGAAGCGCTGGCCGCGCTCGGTCGCAGCGGCGAGGCCTACGGCCTGCTCGGCGCGTTGCGCCAGCAGCAGGCGCTGTCGAACGAACGCCTCGCCACGCTCGAAGCACAGTGGGGCGCGGCATCGCTGCGCGAAGCGGCCGACGCCAATGTGCTCGCCGACCGTTGGGAAGCGCTGCCCAAGCCGCTGCGCCACGATCCGGCCGCAGTGTCCGCCTACGCCGAACGCGCCGCCGCGATGCGCTGGGACGAAGCCGCCACGCGCAGCGTCGAACAGGCGCTGGATGCGCGTTGGGACGAATCGCTGGTCGCGCTGTACGGACGGCTTCCGGTCGGTCGCCTCGACGAACGCCGCACCAACGCCGAGCGCTGGCTGCCGTCGCATCCGGGCAGCCCGGCGTTGTTGTCGACACTGGCGCGCATCGCACGCGCGCAGGGCCAGTGGCCGCAGGCCGAGGCCTACCTGCACCGCGCACTCGCGCAGGGTGCGCACAGCGAGGCGTGGGAGGAACTCGGTGCCGGCTTCGCCGAGGCCGGCGAGGAGAAACTCGCGCGCCTGTGCTATGCGAACGCGCTGCGTTCCGCGCGCGGCGAGGCCGCGCTCGAACTGCCCGGACGCGACATGCGCCAGACGATCTTCGACCAGGCCGTGGTCGAGGAACGCGACGAACACGGCGTGCCGCGCCTGCGGCAATGAGCCGTCCGCACCCTCGGGCGAGGGTGCGATGCGGTCAGCGCGTGCGGTAGAACGTCGGCAGGCTGGCGAGGAATTCCGCGCCTGCACCGTCGAACCGGGTGTAGTTCTCGCCGATGCGCGTCACCACGAGCACGCGTCCGGCGACGATGCCGAACACCAGGCTCGCCAGTGTCACGAATGCGCCGATGCCGACGACCACGTAGCTCATGTCGATCAGCCCTTTGAACGCGACCGCCGTTCCCGCCAGCGCGCCCACCGTCGCCAGCGCGAGGACGATGCTCCGCCGCGTCTGGTGCTGGCGGCACAGGCCGACCGTCACCGGCGTGCGCTTGCGCACGAAGATGGCGATCACCGCGTAGATCAGCAGGTTGAGCAGGGCCACCACGTACAGCCCCGGGTGGTGCCAGTAGAAGCTGCGGCGCGTGAGCCGCTGCGCCGGCTCGTTGCACTTGATGCAGCGGTCGGGCAGCGTGCAGCCGGGTCGGACCACCAGTTGTTTGCCGTCGCGCCATGCGTCGGTAGAGAACTCGGCCAAGGCGGCATCGAGCCGGGCCCTCGTGGACCCGTGCGGTTGGATCGTCGACATCGTTTCCCCCGAAACGTGCGTTGCCAGCGGTAGCGCCCGCTGGGAGCGTTCGCGGGCCGATCTCGGACGGTGTCCCCACACCGCCCAGCCCGCGCGCCGATCCTAGGCCTGGGCCCGGCGACCTGCAACATTTCTGTGCTGCAGTTCGCGTTTTCGGGCGGTCAGCGCTCCAGGATGGCGACCACGCCCATGCCGCCGGCGGTGCAGATCGACACCAGGCAGCGGCCGCCGCCACGCTGCTTCAGCTCCTTGGCGGCGGTGGCGACGATGCGCGCACCGGTCGCGGCGAAGGGGTGGCCGGCCGCCAGCGAGGACCCGTTCGGGTTGATCTTGCTGACGTCGATGCGCCCCATCGGCGCGTCCAGGCCGAGGCGGTTGCGGCAGTACTCCTCGCTCTCCCACGCACGCAGCGTGCACAGCACCTGCGCGGCGAAGGCCTCGTGGATCTCGTAGAAGTCGAAGTCCTGCAGGGTCAGGCCGTTGCGCTTGAGCATCTCCGGCACGGCCACCGTCGGCGCCATCAGCAGGCCCTCGCCGTGCACGAAGTCCACCGCCGCGACATGCGCATCGCGCAGGTAGCACAGCGGCTCCAGACCGTGCGACAGCGCCCATTCGTCCGACGCCAGCAGGCACGCCGACGCACCGTCGGTCAGCGGCGTGGAATTGCCCGCGGTCAGCGTGCCGCGACCGGAGGTCTTGTCGAACGCCGGCTTCAGCGAGGCCAGCTTCTCCAGCGTACTGTCGCCGCGCAGGATGTTGTCGCGCGACACGCCGCGGAAGCTCACCACCAGATCGTCGAAGAAACCGCGCTCGTAGGCCGCGGCCAGCTTCAGGTGCGAGGACAGCGCCCACTCGTCCTGCGAGTCGCGCGAGATGTTCCACTCCTTCGCCATGTCCTCGCAGTGCTCGCCCATCGACTTGCCGGTGCGCGGCTCGGCCACGCCCGGGAATTCGGGCTTGAGCTCGCGCAGGTGGAAGCCCTTGAACGCGGCCAGCTTGTCGCGCGGCGTCTTGGCGCGGGCGGCTTCGAGCAGGCGGCGGCGCAACTTGCGGCCGTACACGATCGGCACGTCGGAGGTGGTGTCGGAACCGCCGCCGACGCCGGAGTCGATCTGGCCGGCGGCGATCTTGTTGGCGATGTGGACGATCGAATCCAGCGAGGTACCGCAGGCGCGCTGCAGGGTGATGCCCGGGGTCAACGGCGACAGGCCCGACGACAATGCGGCCTCGCGGCCGAGGTTCCAGTCGCTGGAGTGCTTGATCACCGCGCCCATCGCGACTTCGCCCAGCTGCTGGCCGTGCAGGCCGAACTTCTCGACCAGCGCGCCGAGTGTGCGCACCGACATGCCCAGGTTGCCGACGTCCGAATAGGCCGTGTTCTGGCGGCAGAACGGGATACGGACGCCACCAAGCACGGCAACGGGACGGGCAGGACGCATCGCTACACCTCGCGGGGGAACATCGGAAAAGAGAGAGTCGCCCGGGCGTTGACGCCCGGGCGGGCATAATGGACCGAAGTGTAGCGCCGCCTTCGCGAGCGACCAAACGCCACCGTATCCATGACGCCAGCCGAGTCCGCCCTGCCCGCCCCGCCCGCTTCCCTGCACGTGCTCGGGGCGCTCGCGCTCGAGCTTCGGGGCGACGCACCGGTGGTCCGGCAGGCCCTGGCGCAGAACGAGGTCGGGGCGCTGGCCGGTCTGATCGCGCAGGACCTGGCGGGTTTCGCCTCCGAGGCCAGCTCACTCGACCTGGTCACCGTCGGCGCGCATTACGACCCGGTCGAGCTGCTGCGTCCCGGCTGGCCGCTGCACCGTGAACTGGAACAGCTCGCCGCGCGCGCACCGCGTGCCGGCGCCGAAGCCGGCCGCATCATCGCCTTCGGATCGCACGAATCGCAGCTGCCGGGCGCACTCACGCCGTCGCCCGACCACGCCGGCGGCCCGTTCCGGCTGGTGCCGTTCGTGCTCGGCGGCGACGAAGCGATCGCCGCGCGTGTCGGCGATGCGTTCGAGCGCGAACTGCTCGAGCGCGGCATGGCTGGCGCGGCGACCGCACTGGCCGCGCAGCACGCCTTCGGCCTGCAGGTCGAACACGCGCGCTACCTGACCGTGCACGACCTCGCCGCGATGATGGCGATGCAGTACGACCACGCTGGCCTTTCGCCGCTGTGGCCGCTGCTGGAAACCGCGCTGCTGGAACCGGCCGGCGAACATTGGCTCGACGCGCCGCCCGAACCGCTGGTGCATTACGCCGACGGCGAAGCGCGCATCGCGCTGTTCGAACCGCGCGCGTGGAAGCAGCGCTATGCGACCGAAGCGCCCTGCGATACACCCGAATGCCGCAGCCGGCTGGAGCAGCAGCACCGGCATTTCCAGGCACGGCAGCGGCAGATCGCCGCGGTGCTGGGCGCGCACGGGATTCCGGTGAATTTCGTGCATTGCACGGATGAGGGGCGCGCGGCGCTGGCGTGATTGTCGGGGCCTTCGCTCTTTAGCTCTGAGCAACAGCTCTTGAGCAACAACAGCAACAGCTTCCGCTCGCAAGCGAGCGGGTTACTTTTGTCCTGGCAAAAGTAACCAAAACCGTTCGCTCCTCTCACGAGCCGCCGCTACGCGGCGGTGCCCTGCGCGCCTACGCCGTAAAGGGGCACGCCGCCCAAACTCGCTGCGCTCAAACAGTGGGCGGCTCTTCGGCCCCTTTCCGGCTCCGGTGCTCGGCTCGCTCGGAAGTCGCTGAAGGGCGAAGAGCGCGAGCAGTGCACGGCAACAGCAACGTCATTCTGGTAGCCCGGGTAAGCGGAGCGCACCCGGGGCATTCCCTGCACTCCCCGGGTGCGCTTCGCTTACCCGGGCTACGGCACTGTTGTTGCTCAACGCTGTGGCTCAAGGCTGTCACTCGGGCTCTGTGGCTCAGACACCCTCAGTCGAACGTGCGATTGCACTCAGCCGATCTCCAATCGCAAGGTGTCCGCGCCCGATCACCCCCGCGCAAACTCCGCCTCGAAGATGTCGTACCCCGCATCGACCATGCCCAGCGACTGGTACGTGCGCTGTGCATTCGCGTTGCCGCGCTCCACGTACAGGCGCAGGCCGATCACTCCCGGCGTCGCGCGCGCCTGTGCCTCGACGTGCCGGTACAACGTCGCGAACACGCCCTGCCGCCGATGCTCCGGTGGCACGTAAACGCTCTGGATCCACCACCAGTCGCCGTTGCGCCAGTCGCTCCATTCGCGCGTGAGCATCAGTGTGCCGACCGGCGCCGCGATGGTCTCGCGGCCGGCGATGTCGGACTCCTGCATCGCGATGAAATAGCGTGCCTTCGATGGATCGGCGATGCCCGCCGCCATGCCGGCGCGCACCGTCGCTTCGTCCAGGTGCTTGTGCTCGGTTTCCAGCGCCATCGCCATCGCCCACTGCGCGAGCAGGTCGCGGTCGTGGGCGTGGGCTTCGCGGATGCGCAGTCGGGTCATGGCCGCATCCTAACCCCGAACGATGCGGCCTCCGATGCGAGGTTTACTGCGTGACGGTGATGATGCCGCACGCGATGCGGCCGCCGGCGTTGCCAGTGGGCTGCGTCTTGTAGTCGTCGGGCGAGGCGTGGACGATCACCGCCTTGCCGGCGACGTCGTTCGTCGCGCCGCCGCCGAGCGTGACGCCGCTGGCATGCACGTTGACCTTCGCCACGCCTTCGCGGTCGGCGACGATGTTGTCCATGTCGCCACCGTGGTGCGCGCCGCTGCTGACCTTGCCGTGCGGCGCGCCGGACGGATTGAAATGGCCACCCGCGCTGCTCGCGTCGGCCGCGCTGCAATCGCCCTTCTCGTGGATGTGGATCGCGTGCGTGCTGTTGGGCGCCAGGCCGCCGACTTCGCCGGTGATATGCACGCCATCGCTCATCGGCACGACGCTGAGCTTGCCGCTGACCAGGCTCGCCGACGCCGCGGCGAGGTTCACGTTGGCGGCCTTCGCGGTGGAGACGGGCGCGGGGCCGGCCGCGGACGACGAGGATTTCGTCGAGGGCGTGGAGCTGCAGGCGGACAGGGCCACGACGGACGCGGCGAGCAGGGCAGTGGTCAGCGAGGTGTTCATCAACGTCTCCATTCGGTGATGCGGATACGACCCGGACACGACGCAGCCTAATCGCGCCGGGGTCGTGCAGCGGTGAAACTCGGTGCGGCTACGAACGCCGACGTCCCGGACCCAGCTTGCGCGTCAGCGTGTTGCGGCCCAGGCCCAGGCGCGCAGCCGCTTCGGTGCGACGCCCGCCGGTGTGCTCGAGCGCCGCGTCGAACAACGCGCGCTCGAAGCGTTCGCGCGCCTGCGCGTGGATGTCGTCGCGGCCGAGCTCCAGCTGCGCGCGCACCCATGCGGACAGGCGCCGATCCCAGTCATCATCGCCATCGACGTGCGGGCTGTCCTTGCCCGGTGTGGCCGCAAGCGCTTCGTCGAGATCCTCGCGGCCGATGGTGTCGCCCGGTGCGAGCGCGGCGAGTCGCCAGCACAGGTTCTCGAGCTGGCGCACGTTGCCGGGCCAGTCGTAGGCGATGAGGCGTTCCAGCGCGGCGGGCGCGAAGCGCTTGGCCGGTGCGTCGAAGCGTCCGGCGGCGGCGATGAGGAAACGTTCCGCCAGGCGCGGGATATCCTCGCGACGCTCGCGCAATGGCGGCAGGCGCAGGCGCACGACGTCGAGGCGATGCAGCAGGTCGGCACGGAAGCGTCCGTCGGCGACCAGCGTCTCCAGGTCCTGGTGGGTGGCCGCGATCACGCGCACGTCGACGCGGATCAGTTCGCGTCCACCGACGCGGAAGAACTCACCCTCGGCGAGTACGCGCAGCAACCGCGTCTGCAGCGACAACGGCATGTCGCCGATCTCGTCGAGGAACAGCGTGCCACCGTGCGCCTGTTCGAAGCGGCCGGTGTGGCGGCGCTGCGCACCGGTGAACGCGCCGGCCTCGTGGCCGAACAGTTCGCTTTCCAGCAGTTCGGCCGGAATCGCGGCGGTGTTGAGCGCGACGAACGGCGATTTCGCGCGTGGCGACTCGCGGTGCAGCGCGCGCGCGACGAGCTCCTTGCCGGTGCCGGTCTCGCCGGTCACCAGCACCGACAGCGGTGCCTGTGCGAGGCGACCGATCGCGCGGAACAGCGTGCGCATCGCCGGCGTGTCGCCGATCAGCGCATCTTCCTGCGTGGCGGCGTCCTCGCGCTGCGGCGCGGCCTCGGCGGTAGTGGCGAGCGTGCGTTCGGCCAGCGCTACGGCTTCGTCGAGGTCGAACGGCTTGGACAGGAATTCGTGTGCACCGCCGCGGAACGCACCGGCGGTGCTGGCCACGTCGGTGTACGCGCTCATCACGATCACCGGCAGCTTCGGCGCCTGCGCCTTGAGCTTGTCGAGCAGCACCAGGCCGTCATCGCCGGGCATGCGCACATCGGTGAACAGCAGGTCCGGTGCGCCGCGTTCGGACAGGGCGTCGAGTGCGTCGCGCGCGTTCTCGAAACCGTCGACGCGATACCCCGCTTCGCGCAGCGCGGTGGCGAGCACGAAGCGCACGCTGCGGTCGTCGTCGACCACCCACACGCGTGCGCCGCTCATGCGCCTGCCCTCGATGACCACGACGATGCAGGCATCACGTCTCCTCTTCCTCGATCTGCAACGGCAGCAGCAGGGTGAACACGGTGTGGCCCGGTCGCGAGCGGTACGCCAGCGAGCCGCGATGCTCGCGCGCGACCTGCTGCGCGAGCGCGAGGCCGAGACCGCTGCCTTCGGCGCGACCCGACACCAGCGGCAGGAACAAACGTTCGGTGAGTTCTTCCGGCACGCCGCGGCCGTCGTCGATGATTTCCAACCGCAATGCGATCGGATGCACGGTGTCGGCGATGCGCACCGCGTGCTCGGCGCGCGTGCGCAGCGTGACGTGCGTGGCGCCGGCCTCGATGGCGTTGCGCACCAGGTTCCATACCGCCTGCATCAGGCGGTCGGCGTCGCCGGCGAATTCGGGCAGGCTCGGGTCGTAGTCGCGCACCAGCCGCACCGCCCAGCCGGCGTCGCTTTCGCCCAGGCGCAGCACGCGTTCGAGCACGGCGTGGATGTTGAGCGGCGCGTGCGGGCGCGGTGGCGCGGGCGTGAGCAGGCGATCGACCAGACCGGTGAGGCGTTCGACTTCGCTGCCGATCATCGCCACCAGTTCGCGCGAATCGCCGGGGTCGGCTTCGAGCCGGCGTGACAGCAGTTGCGCCGCGCCCTTGAGGCCGGCGAGCGGATTGCGCAGTTCGTGGGCGAGACCCTTGAGCGAGGCGGACAACACGGACGGCAACAGCAGCGCCGGATCGTCGCCCGGAAATTCGTCGACCGGATGCGCTTCCAGCAGCCAGCCGCCTTCATCGCGCCGGCTCAGCCACAGGTCGGCGAAGCATTCCTCGCCGTCGGCGTAACGCAGCCGGCTGCGGCGCAGGCGCAGCGGCGCGTCGGCGGCGTCGAGCCGGGCCATCGCTTCGGCCAGGTGGCTGTCGCCACCGTCGAGTCCGGCCAGTGGCCAGCCCATCAGGCGCCGCGCACCGACCCCGAGCCAGCGCGAGAACGCGGCATTGCAGCCGACGATCGCGCCTTCCTCGTCGCTCCACGCCATCGGCGTGGTCAGGCCATCGAGGTCGGGTCGTTCGGCGTCGGGCAGTGGGTGCGCGGACATTGCACCATCTTAGTGCAAGCGCGTTGCGCCGAAAGTGGGCTTGGACACCAGGCAATCGGCGCGCGAGGGGCGGAACACGGCGGTCGCTGCCTTCTGCTCGGCGCGCGAGGCAGGAGTGCTCGGCGGTCGGAGCGAAGGGCCCGGAACGCCGGGCCAGTCGCCCGGCAGGCGGAGCTCCGAGCTCGGCGCGCCGGGCTCCCGTGCCCGGCACTCCGGGCGACGAGCCCGACCGGCGAGGCTGGACGCTCGACGATCCGGGCTCGGAACCCGGCACACGGGGCTCGTCGCACGGCGATTCGAGCTGCGGGGCCGGCGTGCGGGGCTTCCCTTCCCGGCGCTCCGAGCGATGACACTGGGCAGCGGAGCCCAGCGCTCGGCCATCCGGGCTCGGAATACGGCGCGTGAAGTCTGGATTCCCACGTTCCGGGCAACGAGCACGGATGCCGTACCGGCGGATCCGGCGGACAGGCCGTGACGCCGGCGCGATGCGCCCACCGATGGGGCCAAAGGCCAATTGAGGCCCGCCCTGAACGGCGTAGAAGGGGCGTTGGACGGGGCCGGACGCCCCGCCGTCCACTACGAGGACTTCCCCCATGAGTATCCAGAAGTTGCGGTCGCCGCTGATCCTGACCGTTGCGCTCGCGAGCGCGCTGGCCGCCGTTTCCGCCTTCGCCGCGGACGGCGACAAGAGCAAGATCAAGGGCCTGATCACCTCGGTCCAGGGCGACACGATCGTCGTGAAGGACGCGAACAACGTCGAGCAGACCATCACGTTGTCGCCGTCCACGACCTACAAGAAGACCAAGGGCCTGACCGGCGTGGTGCACGAGAAGGTCGAGCAGGGCGCGCTGATCCCCGGCCTGCCGGTGACCGTCGACGCCGTCGCCGCGGGCAGTGGCTTCAGCGCGAGCGAAGTCTCCTTCAAGTCGGAGGACTTCAAGACCGCGCAGCAGGTGCAGGCCGGACTGGCGCCGACCACGGCGCGCATGAACGAGTTCGGCAAGTACGAAGCGCTCGCAACGGCCGAGGTGCTGTTCGATTCGGGCAGCACGAAGCTGTCCGGGACCGCGCAGTCCGACCTGATGGCGTTCGCCGCCAAGGCGAAGGAAACCCAGGACTACCAGGTCGTGATGCAGGGCTTCACCGATTCGACCGGCAATGCCGAGGCGAACCAGCGCCTGAGCATCCGCCGCGCCAATGCCGTCGCCAATTTCCTGCAGCAGAAGGCCGGCCTCATGCCGGGTCGCGTGCGTGCGGGCGACGGAATGGGCATCGCGCCCGACGCAGGCAGCGGCAGCAACGCCAACGCACGCAAGGTCGTGGTGAAGCTGATCGTCGACAAGGGCGTACAGGCCGGCAAGTAGGCGACGAACCGCGCGCGGCGCGCTTCGCGCTCGCGCCGCGCGACTGGAGGATCCCATGCGCACACGGGTGCCCAATCTACTGGCGGCCGCGCTGCTGCTGACGTTCGTCGACGTACCGTTCGACGCGGACGTACGCGCACAGGCATCGAAGCCCGCCGCCACGCCTGCCGCGGCGTCCACCGCCTCGTCGCAGACGTTCAGTCGCGAGCAGCTCGACCAGATGATGGCGCCGGTCGCGCTGTATCCGGACACGCTGCTGGCGCAGGTGCTGATGGCCTCGACCTATCCCGGCGACGTCGCCGATGCGGTCGAGTGGTCGAAGGCGCACAAGGACGCCAAGGGCGAGGAGGCGGTGAAGCAGGTCGCCAACCAGCCGTGGGATCCCAGCGTGCAGTCGCTGGTGGCGTTCCCGCAGCTGCTTGCGGTGCTCGGACAGGATCCGTCGTGGGTGCAGCGCATGGGCGATGCGTTCCTCGCGCAGCCCGAAGCGGTGATGGAATCGGTGCAGCGGCTGCGCCGCCAGGCCGATGCGGCCGGCAACCTCAAGTCGAACGAACAGCAGAAGGTCACCAAGCAGTCCGCGCCTCCACCGGGCACGACCGCAACCACGACCACCGTTCCGGCCGGCACGCAGACCATCGTGATCGAACCCGCCGATCCGCAGGTCGTGTACGTGCCGAGCTACCCCAGTTCGGTCTACGGCAGCTGGGCGTATCCGTCGTATCCGCCGTACTACTATCCGCCGCCGGCGTACTACTACCCGGGCGCGGCGCTCTTCAGTTTCGGCATCGGCGTCGCGGTCGGCGGTGCGCTGTGGGGCAACTGCAACTGGTGGGGCGGCGACGTCGACATCGACGTCAATCGCTACAACAACATCAACTCGAACCGGCAGATCAACCGCAACGACAACACGTGGCGCCACAACGCGGCCAATCGCGACGGCGTGCCGTACCGCGATAACGCCAGCCGCGAGAAGTTCGGGCGCCAGCTCGACGGCGCCGGCCAGCGCGATGCGTTCCGCGGTCGCGAGGGCACGCGCGATGGCGCGCGCACCGCCGATCGCGACCGCGCGCGACAGACGATGGAGCAGCGCGGCTTCCAGACGCCCGCGACCAGCAATCGCGAAGCGCGCGACCGGGCCGGACAGGCCTCGCGCGAGATCAGCCAGCAGCCGCGTTCGCGCCAGGCCGGCGCGGGCCAGAACCGCGGCGACATGCAGCGTCCGACGCAGGCCAACAACATGCAGGCGCGACAGGGTGCGCGCGACAACGCGGGCATGCAGGCGAGGCAGCACGACAACGCCTTCTCCGGTGCGCGCAATCCGTCGCAGACGCGCATGGACTCCGGTCGCGGCCACAACAGTTTCTCCGCATCGCAGCGCCCGCAGAGTTCGCGCGGCGGCGGGCGGCAGATGAGCCGTCCGGCCCGCGCGCCGTCGCGCGGCGGCGGCGGACGCCGTCGCTGAAAGGAGCATGCCGATGACCGCAACCATCCGCCTGATCGTCGTGTTCCTGCTGGCGTCGTCGTGCGCGATGCCGGCGATGGCGCAGCAGTCCTACGCCACGCCGCAGGCCGCGGCCGATGCGCTGGTGACGGCGCTCGGCACGACCGCCGCCGACCCGGCACAGCTGCAGACCGTGCTCGGCTCCGACTGGACGCGCTACGTCCCCAGTGGCAGCGTCGAACGCGACGACGTCGATGCCTTCCTCACGCGCTATCGCGAGAAGCACTGGTTCCAGAAGACCGATGCCACGCACCAGCTGCTCACCGTCGGCAAGGATGCGTGGACCATGCCGGTACCGCTGGCGAAGAGCGGCAGCGGCTGGGCGTTCGATCTGAAGGCCGGCGAAGCGGAGATCCGCGCGCGCCGCATCGGACGGAACGAACGCGACGCGGTGCAGGCCGCACTCGCGTATCACGACGCGCAGATGGATTACGCGACGATCGACCGAAACGGCGATGGCGTGCTCGAGTACGCACGCAAGTTCGTCAGTACCGACGGCCAGCACGATGGGCTGTACTGGGCGCAGGACGACGAGGAAAGCCCGCTCGGTCCGCTGTTCGGCGACGACACCCCGACGGGCGAATGGAACGGCTACCACTTCCGCATCCTCACCGCGCAGGGCCCGTCCGCCGTGCGTGGCGCATACAGCTACCTCATCGGCGACCACATGAGTCGCGGCTTCGCCCTCGTCGCATGGCCGGCGCGCTACGGCGACAGCGGCGTGATGACGTTCATCGTCAGCCACGACGGCGAAGTGTTCGAGAAGGACCTCGGGCCCGACAGCGCGAAGCTCGCCGAAGCGATGGCCGCGTTCGATCCGGACAGCAGCTGGAAGGACGTGGACACGCGGCATATCGCGAAGGCTTCGCCCTGACTGCAGCGGTAGCGATGCCGTCCGCGGCCATCGCAACTGGCGAGTCGAGCGACGAAGCAGTCGATTCGTGAAGCACCTGTTAAGCGGAATGCCGCACTTGCGATCCTCCTGCATGTGGATCGCGCATCGACCGCGAAGTCAGGTTCGGAACCGTCCGATGGTGCGTGATGGGTGCCGGGTCTACGCTGGTTCTTCCCGTTTTTCGCGATAACCGCCATGCCGTTTGCGTCAGGCCAGTCGTCCCGGTTCCGCGATCGCCTGCGGGCCGTGCTTGGCGCGCTGTTCCTGCTGATGGCACACATCGCGACCGCGCAGACGTATCCGGCGGCGGCGCAGCGGACCCTCGCGCTCTCACCGTCCGAGGAAGCGTGGCGGCAGGCGCATCCAGTGCTGCAGGTCGGTGTCTTCGCTGGCGACCACATGCCGCTGGAAACCTGGCACGGCGGCCAGCCCGAAGGTCTCGGCGTGGATTACCTGCGACTGCTCGCAGGCCGCGCGGGCCTGCAGCTGGAGTTCCACCCCTACACCGACTGGGGCGCGATGGCGTTCGGTCCCGAGCCCATCCCCTACGACCTCTTGCTCGCGCAACCGATCTCCTCGCAACGGCTGGAGCACTTCCATCTCCTGCGTCCGTTCGTGTCCGGCTATCCGGTGCTGGTCGCGCGCAAGGGCGACCTGCAGATCCGCAGCGTGGATGACCTCGCGAACGCGCGCGTCGTGCTCGAACGGCGCTTCCGGCAAGGTGCGGTGGAGTTCGATCGCCGCTATCCGGATGCGACGCTTCTGTTCGCCGACGACGGGCGACAGGCGCTGGAGATGGTCGCGCGCGGTGAAGCCGACGCGTACATCGGACTCATCGCCTCGCGCACGGCGGCGCTGCTCAGTCGGCGTCCGACGGCGGACCTGGTGATGATCGACATGCTCGACAGCCCGCGCATCGATATCGCCCCGGCCGTACGGCGCGATCGCAACGAACTGACGGCGATCCTGCGCAAGGCCGAGTCGACGATCAGCGACGACGAAGTGGCGCGGCTGCGATCCCGCTGGGGCGCGGCCGACGAGCGTCCGCAGTCCGCTCGCGCAGTGGCCGGCGCGAGCGCCGCTCCCCGCCCGACGCTCACGGCGAAGGAACAGGCGTGGCTGGCGACATTGCCGGTCCTGAAGATCGGTTACGAGATCGACCGTTACCCCTACAGCTTCGCCGACGGCCAGGGCGAATTCGACGGCCTCGCCGCGGATTACGTCCGCCTGCTGCAGAAGCGGACCGGGCTGCGTCTGCAGCTGATACCCGCGGACGACTGGAACAGCCTGCAGCGCATGGTGCTCGCGCACGAGGTCGACCTCATCGCGGTCGGCAGCCCGAACGATCTGGACAGTCGCGAGATGGGCTTCAGCCAGCCCTACGAGTACTTCCCTGAAGTGATCGTCGCGCGCCTGCAGGGTCCACCGATCGCTGGCCCGCAGGATCTGGCGGGCAAGGTCGTGGCAGTGCGCGACGAGATCGGGTTGATCGCGCGACTGCGCGCGCTGCTGCCGAAGGCGAGGCTGCATCCTGTCGGCAGCAACGAGGTCGGCCTCGGCCTGGTCGCGGACGGCAACGCCGACGCCTACATCGGCACGCTGCCCGCCATCGATGCGCTGATCCGCAACCGTTACGCCGCCGAACTGCGTGTGGTCGGCCCGGCGGGACTCGATGTCGAACTGGCGATGGGCGTGCGCCGCGAGCACGACGCCCTGCTGCCGGTGATCGATCGCGTCTTCGGAGGCCTCGGCGAGGGAGAGCGCCAGGCAATCCGCGCGCGCTGGCTGACCACTGCCTACGTGTACGGCCTGCCGTGGCGGTGGGTGATCGCCGGCACCATCGTCACGCTGCTGGTGCTCGGCGCGATCGGCCTGGCCTACATGCGCCTGCGTCGCGCATCCGAAGCGCGGGCCAAGGCGGAACTCGCGCTCGAAGCGCAACTCGGCTTCCAGCAGGCATTGCTGGAAACCATTCCCTATGCGGTCTTCGTCAAGGACCAGGACGGACGATACCTCGCCGTCAATCGCGCGTACGAGACGATGTTCGCCTGCACGCGGTCGGATCTGCTTGGCCGCACGCTGATCGAGAACTGGCACCTGCATTGCGACGACCTCGAAGGCCTCCACGAGGAAGACATGGCGTTGCTGCGCTCGGGTGAGAGCGCGCGTCGCGAGCTGGTTGTCCACCCCGACCACGCGCACGCTGAAACGCGCCATACGATCCTGTGGTTGCAGCCCTTCCGGCTGGAGGACGATTCCTCGCGCCTGCTCGGCACCATCGTCGACGTGAGCGACATCAAGAACGCCGAGGCCCGCGCACGCGCATCGGAGCAGCGCCTGTCGGACATCACCCAGGCGATGCCCGGCACCGTCTACCAGTTTCAGGTCGACGCGCGCGGATACCGACGCTTCAGCTACCTTGGCGGCGACGTCATGGGGATGCTTGGCGTTTCCGCCGGGGAACTGCTCCGCGACGAAGCCGTGGGATTCGCGCGCGTCCATCCGGACGACCAGGGCCCGCTCCGGCAGACAATCGAACGGGCGGCTTCCGAACTGAAGCCCCTTCCAGCGTTCGACTTCCGCGTCCTCGTCGGCGAACGCTGGCGCTGGTTGCGCACCGAGGGCGGCGCGCCTCGCCCGCTACCCGGCGGTGGAGCCGAATGGAGCGGGTACTGGGTCGACACGACGCAGGCCCACGAGCAGGCACAGGCCTTGAGCGACGCCAAGGTGCAGGCCGAATCGGCCACGGCGGCCAAGAGCATCTTCCTCGCTTCGATGAGCCACGAGATCCGCACGCCGATGACGGGCGTGCTCGGAATGGTCGAGCTGCTCTCGCACACGCCGCTGGACGCCGAGCAGTCCGGCATGGCGATCATGGCGCGCGACTCGGCGAAGGCGCTGCTGCAGATCCTCGACGACATCCTCGACTACTCGCGCATCGAATCCGGTCGGCTGGTGATCGAGGACGCCGAGTTCGACCTGCGCGAGCTGGTCGACAGCATCGCGGGGCTGTTCGCTGCGCGCGCACGCGAAGGCCAGCTGCGCTTCTACTCCATCCAGGACTGGCGCCTCGCGGGTGCGTTCCGCGGCGACGCCACCCGCATCCGCCAGGTCGTGACCAACCTGCTGAGCAATGCGCTCAAGTTCACCGAACACGGCCATGTCGTTCTGCACACGCGCCTGCTCGGCGAAACCGGGGACGAACAGCACGTGCGGATCGAAGTGGTCGATACCGGCATCGGCATCGCACCGGAGAACCTCGCGCGCCTGTTCCAGGCCTTCACCCAGGCGGAGGCATCCACAACGCGCCGCTTCGGCGGCACCGGTCTGGGCCTGTCGATCAGCCGTCGCCTCGCGGAGATGATGGGCGGCACGTTGCATCTTGAAAGCACGCCGCAGGTGGGAACACTGGCGGCGTTCGACATCCGCCTGCCGGTGGCGGGCCCACTGCGCACGGTGACGGAGTTCGAAGGCCGCAGCGTGGTGGTGTGCGTGCACGACGAACTGCGCGCACAGGAAATCAGCAATGGTCTGAGTTCGTTCGGCTTCAGCGTGATGGAAATGGAAGCGTCGGACCTGGCCGACGTCGCCGCCGACGAAGCGGACCTGTTCGTGGTCGACGTCGATATCGACGCGCCCTGTCTCTCGCTCGGGCCGTGCCTGCGCGTGGCCTCGAACGCGGACACGCATCCGCCCGCATCCGCCGCCCAGGCCCGCGTGTTGCGCGGCAATCCCGAGACGATGCGCCATCTGCTGGAAAGTTGCCGCCTCGCGCTGGGGCTGCCGGCACACGCGACGGCGTCGATGCAACCGGTCGTGGCGCGGCAGCACGCGCGCATCCTCGTCGCCGAGGACCATCCGGTGAACCGCGCCGTCATCGCACGCCAACTGGAACGGCTCGGCTACGCGCACACCCTGGTCGAACACGGCAAGGCCGCCCTGGCGGAACTGCAGCGCGCCCACTACGACCTGCTCATCACCGACTGCCACATGCCGGTGATGGACGGTTATGTCCTCACGCGGCGCGTACGCGAGACGGAGGGCAACGGCGCCCGCTTGCCGATCATCGCGCTGTCGGCCAGCGCCTCGCCCGAACAGGTCCATCGATGCCGCGAGGCCGGCATGGACGACTTCCTGGCCAAGCCGATCCAGATCGACGCGCTCGCGACAAAGCTCTCCGCACTGCTGAGCACATCGGTCACCGAATCGGTGTATGTCGAATCGAGCCGGCCGCAGGCCGAACTCGACCGCCTCCTCGCCGTATACGGCAGCCGCGACGACGTGAAGCGGATGCTCGAGGACCTCGTCGCCATCAGCCGCCAGGAGCTGGACGAGCTGGATCGCCTGCTGGCGGGCAACGACGAAGTGAAGCAGCGCGAACTGCTGCACCGGATCGAAGGCGCATTGACCCTGATCGTAAGCGACGCCGGCACCGATACGGACGATTCCGATCCGCACCAGCGACGCGACGCGATCGCCGACAAGTTGCGTCGCGTCGAGGCGATCGTGTCCGCGCTCTAGTCGCTCCGCTCGACGCGGCCCCGTCGGCGCAACTCGCCGACGTCAGGCCGGCTTCTGCGTCAACGGCAGCGTCAGCACGACGTGGGTGGCACCATCCTCCGTCGCCTGCGTGCGCAGTTCGCCGCCGTGTCCGCTGGCGATCGCACCGGCGATCAGCAGGCGCAGGCCAAGACCGTCGCCCAGCGGCGCGGGCTGCGGCTCGGTGAACAGCGTGTCCACCGTCGCGCCTGCGAGTACCGCCGGACTGATGCGCCCCGACAGCCGGATCGCCTCGGCGTCGCTTTCGACGGTCGCACTGCCGGCCGTCGCGCCTTCCTCGGTCGACGACAGCAGCCAGAAGAACGTGGTCAGCAGGTTCGCCAGCCGCGACGCGTCGCCTTCGAGCGTCACGTTCTCGCTGTCGCCGGCGTAGTGCACGTCGACGGCCGCGGCGCCAATGCCGCGACTGGCCTCGATCAGCAGCGCCAGGTCGATCGGGCCGCGACGCGTGAGCAGGCGACCCTGGTCGGCGCGAACCCAGTCGCCGATCTCGTCGATCATCCCGGTGAGCCGGCGGATCTGGCGATCGACGAGGTCGAACAGTTCATCGCGCTCGGCGCCGTCGGCACTGCCGTGGCGCAGCAGGAACAGGGCGGACTGGATCGGCGCAAGCGGGCCGCGCAGGTCGTGCGCCCACTTGCTCATCCAGGAAGGGCTGTTGCCAGTCATGGTGCATGGTCCTCCGCGAACGGGCGGGCGCCCCTTCGACAGATGTCGGTAACGGCCTGAATGTCCGGTGGTTTAACCAGATGGTGGTCGAACCCGGCCGACAGCGTGCGCTGGCGGTCCTCCGGCTGGCCCCAGCCGGTGACCGCGACGATCACCAGCCGCTCGCCGACGCATCCGCGCAACGCACGCGCGACTTCATAACCGCTGCGGCCCGGCATGCCCAGGTCGAGGAACACGATATCCGGCGTGAAGCTCGCGACGTGATCCTCGACCGCGGCCGGATCGTAGATCGCATGCGCGTCGTGGCCGAGCAGGCGCAACATCATCGCGAGCGTGTCGGCCGAATCGCGGTTGTCGTCGACCACCAACACGCGCCGTTGCGCTAACTCCTGCGTCGCCTGCGGCGTGGCGGCATGCGGCGCACGCGGCGCGGGAAGCTCACCGCCGCGCGGCAGGCGCAGACGGAACGTGCAGCCGTGGCCAAGCCCTTCGCTCTGCACCTCGATGCGGCCGCCGTGCATTTCGACCAGCCGCTGCACGAGCGTCAGGCCGATGCCGAGTCCGCCGCGCGAACGTTCCACCGTCGTGTCCACCTGGCGGAACATCTCGAACACCACCGCCAGTTCTTCCGGTGCCAGGCCGATGCCGGCATCGGTCACCCACACTTCGATGTCACCGTCGTGCACGTTCGCGCCGAGCTCGATGCGTCCACTTGGATCGGAGTACTTCGCGGCGTTGTTGAGCAGGTTGGCGAACACCTGCGACAGGCGCGCGTGGTCCGCATCCAGCGGCACCGGCGCTTCGGGCAGGTGGACCTGCAGGTCGTGCCGGCCTTCCTCGATCAGCGGGCGCGCGGTATCCACCGCCGCGGACACGACGTCCTGCAACGTGGTTGCGGCTCGGCGCAGGGTCAGCTTGCCGCGAGTGATGCGTGCGATATCGAGCAGGTCGTCGATCATCCGCACCAGCAGCGACAACTGGCGTTCCATCATCGCCAGCAGCGGATCGCTGTCGCCCGACTCGCGCAGGCGGCGCACGGCCAGCGCGTTCTGCAACGGTGCCAGCGGATTGCGCAGCTCGTGCGCGAGCGTGGCGAGGAATTCGTCCTTGCGCTGGTCGGCCTCGCGCAGGCGCGCCTCGGCGCGGACACGCTCGCGGTTCTCGGCCTGCAGTTCGCGATTGCGCAGTTCGAGCTTGGCGTTGGCTTCGCGCAGCGAGGCGTTCAACCGTTCCAGCTCGCGCGTGTTCTCCTGCTGGAGCGCGTCGTGCGCGGCCTCCAGGCTGGCGTTGGCTTCCTGCAGTTCGCGCCGCTTGCGGTGCAGTTCGGCCAGCACCGATACCTTGGTGCGCATGATCTCCGGGATCACCGGCACCATCACGTAATCCACCGCGCCGAGCTTGTAGCCGCGCAGGCGGTCGAGGTCGCTGATGTTGACCGCGGTGACGAAGATGATCGGCGTGTTCTCGAAGCGCGGATGCTGGTGGATCAGCGTCGCCGTCTCGAAGCCGTCCATCAGTGGCATGTTCACGTCGAGCAGGATGACGGCGTACTCGTCCTCCATCAGAAGCTTCAGCGCCTCGACGCCCGAGTGTGCGTCCACCAGCTCCTCGCCCAGCGGTTCCAGGATGGTGCGATAGGTCAACAGCCGGGCCGGCTGGTCGTCGACCAGCAGGATCTTCACCGGTGCGGGCGCGATCGCGTTCAACGCTGCAACCACTGACGCAGCACGCCGAGCAGCTGGTCGGTGACGACCGGCTTGGCGAGGTAGTCGGACGCGCCGGCTTCCAGGCACTTCTCGCGATCGCCCTTCATCGCCTTGGCGGTGAGCGCGACGATCGGCAACGTGCGGCGATCCTGGCGCGTGCGGATCTCGCGCATCGTGTCGTAGCCGTCCATGCCCGGCATCATGATGTCCATCAGCACCAGGTCGAGGTCGGGCATCTCGCCGACCTTCGTGATGGCGTCGCGGCCGTTGCCGGCGGTGTGGACGCTCATGCCGTGGCGTTCGAGCACGCTCGACAACGCGAAGATGTTGCGCACGTCGTCATCGACCACCAGCACTTTCTTGCCGCGCAGGCCTTCGTCGGACTCGTGCAGGCTGCGCACCATGCGCTGCTTGGCCGGCGGCAGGTTGCCGATCACGCGGTGCAGGAACAGCGCGGTCTCGTCCAGCAGGCGCTCGGGCGATTCCACGCCCTTGAGCACCACGCTCTTGGCGACGCGGCGCAGGCGCTCGTCTTCCTCGGCGGTCAGGTCCTTGCCGGTGAACACCACGATTGGCACCGCGCGCAGGTACTCGTCGGCGTGGATGCGGTCGAGCAGCTCGAAACCGCTCATGTCCGGCAGGCGCAGGTCGAGCACGGCGCAGTCGTAGTGGCCTTCGTGCAGCGCCTCCATCGCTTCTTCGCCGGTACCGACGGTGTCGATCACGATGTCGTCGTGGCGAAGCAGCTCGACGATGCTGACGCGCTCGTTCGCATCGTCCTCCACGACCAGCAGGCGCTTCACGCGCGGCATCGCGTAGGCCTTAATGCGCTCCAGCGCCTCGCCGATGGTTTCCGATGAGGACGGCTTGGCGAGGTACGAGAACGCACCGCGTTCGATGCTGTGGTGGCGGCTTTCCTCGACGGTCACGATCTGGACCGGGATGTGGCGCGTGGACGCGTCCTGCTTGAGTCGCGCCAGCACGGTCCAGCCGAGCATGTCGGGCAGGAAGATGTCGAGCGTGATCGCGGTCGGTCGGTACTCGCGCACCAGCCGCAGGGCTTCGTCGCCGCGTCCCGCCAGCAGCACCTGGAAACCGCGCGAGCGCGCCATGTCGCGCAGCACCGACGCGTAGTGCGCGTCATCCTCGACGATCAGCAGCGTCGGCACTTCCGAGATCAGGTGTTCGCGGTCGTCGTCGAGCTTCTCCTGGCCTTCGGTCGCGCCAGCGACGTGCTCGGCCGGCATCGGCAGTTCGACCCGCACTCGACTGGAATCGCGCGCGATGTTGCGGTCTTCGCTGCTCACGTAGTTGAGCGGCAGGTACAGCGTGAACGTGCTGCCCTCGCCCTCGGCACTGTTGAGCTTGAGCTCGCCGCCGAGCAAGCCGGCGATTTCGCGACTGATCGCCAGGCCCAGACCGGTGCCGCCGTATTTGCGCGCGGTACCGGCGTCGGCCTGCTGGAACGCTTCGAACACGATGCGCTGCTTGTCCGGCGAGATGCCGATGCCGGTGTCGGTGACTTCGATCGCGACGACGACGGGCGCGCGCGACAGCACCGAATGGCTTTCGCTCCAGCCGCGCGTGACCGGTCGCGCGCGCAGGTTGACGCTGCCGTGCTCGGTGAACTTGAAGGCGTTCGACAGCAGGTTCTTGAGGATCTGCTGCAGGCGCTTGGGATCCGAACGCAGCGTCGGCCCGAGTTCCGGCGAGAAGTCCAGGCCGAAATCCAGCTTGCGCCGCTCCGCTTCGTGGCGGAATCCGCGCTCGAGGTTTTCGCGCAGCAGCGAGAAGCTGATCGTCTCGATGTCGATGGTGACCGTGCCGGACTCGATCTTCGACAGGTCGAGGATGTCGCTGATCAGGTGCAGCAGGTCGGTACCGGCGGCGTGGATGGTCTTGCCGTACTCCATCTGCCGGTCGCTGAGGTTGTCGTCCGGATTCTCGGCCAGCTGCTGGCTCAGGATCAGGATGCTGTTGAGCGGCGTGCGCAGCTCGTGCGACATGTTGGCGAGGAATTCGGACTTGTAGCGCGAGGTCTGCGCGAGCTCGGCCGCCTTTTCCTCCAGCGCGCGTCGCGCCTGCTCGATCTGCAGGTTCTTCTGCTCCACTTCCGATTTCTGCGCGGCCAGCAGCGAGGCCTTGAGCGCGATTTCCTCGTTGGTCTGCTGCAGTTCGTCCTGCTGCGCCTGCAGCTCGCCGGCGAGCTGCTGCGACTGCGAGAGCAGGCGCTCGGTGCGCATCGTCGCCTCGATGGTGTTGAGCACGATGCCGATCGAGCCCGACAGCTGTTCGAGGAAGGCACGCTGCGAGGGCGTGAACTCGTGCAGCGAGGCCAGCTCGATCACCGCCTTGACCTGGTCCTCGAACAGTACCGGCAGCACGATCACGCTGCGCGGCACCGCCTGCAGCAGGCCGGACTGGATGCGCACCTCGTGCGTGTCCATGTTCTCCAGCAGGATAAGCCGCGCCTGCGCGGCGCACTGGCCGACGAGGCCTTCGCCGAAATCGATCGTGCGCAGGTCGCCCTGACCGCTGTCGGCGTAACCGGCGAGCTGGCGCAGTCGCGGCGCCGCGCCATCGACGCCTTCGTCGACGATGTACATCACGCCCTGCTGCGCATCCACCAGCGGCGCCAGCTCCGAGAGCAGCATCTGGCCGAGGGTGAGCAGGTCGCGCTGGCCCTGCATCATCGAGCCGAACTTGGCGAGGTTGGTCTTCAGCCAGTCCTGTTCGCGGTTCGACTCGGTCGTTCCGCGCAGGTTGGCGATCATCGCGTTGATGTTGTCCTTCAGGTCCGCGACTTCGCCGCGCACGTCGACCTGGATCGATCGCGTGAGGTCGCCCTGCGTCACCGCGGTGGCGACTTCGGCGATCGCGCGCACCTGGTTGGTCAGGTTCGCCGCGAGCTGGTTCACGTTGGCGGTGAGGTCCTTCCAGATGCCCGAGGTGCCCGGCACCTTGGCCTGACCGCCGAGGCGGCCTTCCACGCCCACTTCGCGCGCCACCGTCGTTACCTGGTCGGCGAAGATCGCGAGCGTGTTGGTCATCGCGTTGATGGTGTCGGCCAGTTCGGCGACTTCGCCCTTGGCTTCCACGGTGAGCTTCTTGTGCAGGTCGCCGTTCGCGACCGCGGTCACCACCGCGGCGATGCCGCGCACCTGGGTGGTGAGGTTGGACGCCATCGTGTTGACGTTGTCGGTGAGGTCCTTCCACGTGCCGGCCACGCCCGGCACGCGCGCCTGGCCGCCGAGCTTGCCGTCGCTGCCGACCTCGCGCGCCACGCGCGTCACTTCCGCGGCGAAACCGTTGAGCTGGTCCACCATCGTGTTGAGGGTTTCCTTCAGCTGGAGGATCTCGCCCTCCGCGTCCACCGCGATCTTGCGCGAGAGGTCGCCGCGCGCCACCGAGGTCGCGACCTCGGCGATGTTGCGCACCTGCGTGGTGAGGTTGGACGCCATCGAGTTGACGTTGTCGGTGAGGTCCTTCCATGCGCCGGTCACGCCCGGCACCTGCGCCTGGCCGCCGAGCTTGCCTTCGGTGCCGACCTCGCGCGCCACGCGCGTCACTTCCGCGGCGAAACCGTTGAGCTGGTCCACCATCGTGTTGATGGTTTCCTTCAGCTGCAGGATCTCGCCCTTCACGTCCACCGCGATCTTGCGCGACAGGTCGCCCTTCGCCACCGCGGTGGTGACTTCGGCGATGTTGCGCACCTGCGCGGTGAGGTTCGACGCCATCGAGTTGACGTTGTCGGTGAGGTCCTTCCACGTGCCCGCTACGCCCGGCACCTGCGCCTGACCGCCGAGCTTGCCCTCGGTACCGACCTCGCGCGCCACGCGCGTCACTTCCGCGGCGAACGCTCGCAGCTGCTCCACCATCGTATTGATGGTGTCCTTGAGTTCCAGGATCTCGCCGCGCACGTCCACCGTGATCTTGCGCGAGAGGTCGCCGCGCGCGACGGCGGTGGTGACTTCGGCGATGTTGCGCACCTGCGACGTCAGGTTCGACGCCATCGCGTTGACCGAGTCGGTCAGGTCCTTCCACGTACCGGCGATGCCCGGCACGACCGCCTGGCCGCCGAGTCGGCCTTCGGTACCGACTTCGCGCGCCACGCGCGTCACTTCCGCGGCGAAACCGTTGAGCTGGTCCACCATCGTGTTGATGGTGTCCTTGAGTTCCAGGATTTCGCCGCGCACGTCCACGGTGATCTTGCGCGACAGGTCGCCCTTCGCCACCGCGGTGGTGACTTCGGCGATGTTGCGCACCTGCAGCGTCAGGTTCGACGCCATCGAGTTGACGTTGTCGGTGAGGTCCTTCCACGTGCCGGCGACGCCCGGCACCTGCGCCTGGCCGCCGAGGCGGCCTTCGGTACCGACTTCGCGCGCCACGCGCGTCACTTCCGAAGCGAAGCCGTTGAGCTGGTCCACCATCGTGTTGATGGTGTCCTTGAGTTCGCGGATCTCGCCGCGCACGTCCACGGTGATCTTGCGCGACAGGTCGCCGCGCGCCACGGCGGTGGTCACTTCGGCGATGTTGCGCACCTGCGAGGTCAGGTTCGACGCCATCGCGTTGACCGAGTCGGTCAGGTCCTTCCACGTACCGGCGACGCCCGGCACGATCGCCTGGCCGCCGAGCTTGCCTTCGGTGCCCACTTCGCGCGCCACGCGCGTCACTTCCGAAGCGAAGCCACGCAGCTGGTCCACCATCGTGTTGATGGCTTCCTTCAGCTGCAGGATCTCGCCGCGCACGTCCACGGTGATCTTGCGCGAGAGGTCGCCGTTGGCCACGGCGATCGTCACGTCGGCGATGTTGCGCACCTGCGCGGTGAGGTTGGACGCCATCTGGTTGACCGAGTCGGTCAGGTCCTTCCACACGCCCGACACGCCCTTGACCTTGGCCTGGCCGCCGAGGCGGCCGGCGGTGCCGACCTCCAGCGCCACGCGCGTGACCTCGGAGCTGAACTCGCCCATCTGTTCGATCATGCGATTGACGATGTTCGCCGAGCGCAGGAATTCGCCCTTGAGCGGACGCCCGTCGGCTTCCAGTGGGACGGTGCGGGTGAGGTCGCCCTTGGCCACGCCGGCCATCGCTTCGGACATCGCTTCGACCGGACGCACCAGGTCGTCGATCAGCGCGTTGACCGAATGTTCCATGCCGGCCCATTCACCCTGCCGGTTGGCCGGGACGATGCGCTGGCGGGTCTGGCCGTCGCGGCCGACCGCTTCGCCCACGCGCGACAGCTCCGCGGCGAGACGGCGGTTCTGGCTGACGATCTCGTTGAGGATGTTCGCGAGCCGGCCTTCGCTGCCTTCCCAGTTCAGCGGCAGGCGTACCGAGAAGTCGCCGGCGGCTACGGCATCCATCGCCTCGATGAGGATGTCGATGCGTTCGCGCGGCGGCAGCGCGGCGTTCGCACTCGCGTTGCGCGCCGGCTTGGCCGTTGTCTTCGTCGCCGTCCTGGCGGTGGTCTTGGCGGCAGGCTTCGCCGCGGCCTTCGCCTTGCTCCCCGCAGGCGGTCGGCGCGTTTTCGTTCCCGTAGTCACCTACATCCCCTCTTGCCACGCGGCTGCGGAAAATTTTCGGAGGTTATCGCACGAACAGTGACGGGGCGTTCACACCGATTGGCTTGATGAATGACGCCGTCCATCCGCCCGGGGCCGCGCTTCCAGCAACGCATTGCCCACGACGGCCAACAGTAACGGCCCCAGGTAGTAGAAGGCACGGTACGCGAGAAGTGCCGCGAGCAGCTGCGGCGCGGGGATGCGATGGCCCAGCAGCGCGATGAAAACCGCCTCCAGCACGCCGATGCCGGCCGGGATGTGCGCGACCGCCGAGGCCACCGCAGCCAGCAACAGCGTGCCCAGTACCGCCGTGTACGGCGTCCCGTGCGGCATGAGCACATGCAACAGCGCCGCCATCAGCGACCAATTGCAGGCCGCAAGCGCGAATTGCAGCAGGCCCAGCGGTACCGATGGCAGGCGGAAATGGTGTCCGCGCACATGGAATACGCGACCGTGCATGGCACGACAGGCAACGAGATAGAGCACACAGACCACCAGCATCGCGGCACCCAGCCACGGCAGCGCGCGTGCACCGAGGTGCCATTGCGGCGGCGCCACGACCTGCCCTGCGATGAACAGTCCGCCGGCCAGCAGCAGGTAGCCCAGCCAGTTGGTGCTGATGGTGAACGCCACGATGCGGCCGATCGTGCCGATGCCCAGTCCCGCGTGCATGTACAGCCGGTAGCGCAGTCCGGCACCGCCGACGAGTGCGCCGAGGTTGAGGCTGAACGCGTAGCAGGTCATCGAGATCGCCGTAGTCCGTGACGCCGGCAAAGTGTGGCGTGCGTAGCGGCGTGCGCCGAGGTCGTAGCATGCATACAGCACGTAGCTCGCCAGCGTGAGCGAGGCAGCGACGGCGAGTGTCGCCGCATCGTACGCGGCCAGTGCGGCGCGCACCTGCGACCAGTCCACCGCGCGCGCCTGGCGCACGAGCAGGTACGCGACCAACACGAGGAACGCATAGAACACCAGCCGTCGCAGCCAGCGCAAGCGCGGCCGGCTCATCGCGACGCCTGTACATCGGTCGGGCTCGCCTGCGGTGGCGATTCCGGCGGGGGCACCCGCGCGGTGTGCGGGGTGTGCGCCGGCAGCCAACCGGCCCATCGCGGGAATCGCCGCAGCACATGGAACAGCAGTGGTCGCGTCAGCGGCTGCCAGAAGCGCCCGCGCGGCACGCTGGTCGGATCGATCGCGCGGCAGTGGTTCTCGATCAGGCGATCCAGTCGCCCGCGCAGCTCGCGCGCGAAGTCGCGATCGCGCACGAAGACGTTGGCTTCTAGGTTGAGCGAGAAGCTGAGCGGGTCGAGGTTGCTCGAACCGACCGTGCTCCATTCGCCATCGATCACCGCGACCTTGCCGTGGAACGGCCGCTCGCAGTACTCGTGGACGCGCACGCCTGCGTCGACGAGGTGTCGGTACAGCACGCGCGCCGCCATCAACGCCAGCGGCGTGTCGGGTTCGCCCTGGAAGATCAGGTGTACTTCGACACCGCGCTTCGCCGCGGCGCGCAGGTCGCGCAGGAACCCGTAGCCCGGGAAGAAGTAGGCATTGGCGATGACGATGTCCTTGCGCGCGGCGCGGAAGGCTTCGCGGTAGGCCTGTTCGATGCTGCGCGAGCGACGGCCGTTGTCGCGGGTGACGAAGCACGCATGTGCATCGCCGACGGGCTCGCCGTCGACTGGTTCCGCCGTCGACCAGCGCTCGCCCGTGCCGCGCGTGGCGATGGCGTGGCGCATGAAGGCGACGATGTCCGCCACCACAGGCCCTTCCACCTCGACCGCGTAATCCTGCTTGGCGGTCGGGCCGAAGTCGGCGAGATGGTCGGCCGAGTAGTTGATTCCGCCGACGAAGGCGGTCGTTTCGTCCACCGCCACCAGCTTGCGGTGCATGCGCCGGAACACGTTGAGGCGGATGCCCATCAGCGTCGGCTGGCGGTCGTACAGCCGTAGCGTCGCGCCCGCCGCGGTGAGTGGCGCGAGGAACTCTTCCGACAAGTCCGGCGAGCCGTACGCATCGACCAGGAAATGCACGCGCACGCCACGCTGTGCGGCGCGCAGCAAGTGCTCCTGCAGTTCGATGCCGACCTTGTCCTCGAACCAGATGAAGGTTTCCATCAGCACTTCGCGCTGCGCCGCGTCGATGGCCTCGAACACGCGCGCGAAGTACTCCTCGCCGTTCTCCAGAACGCGCACCCGGTTGCCCGCGCGCCAGCACGAATCGACCGCGCGGGTCCACTTCACGGCTCGACCCTCGCCAGCAAAGGCACGTGATCGGACAGGTGCGACCACGGTTTCGACGACAGTACCTGCGCGGCAGTGATGCGCAGGTTGCGCAGATAGATGCGATCGACCGGCAGCGTCGGCCAGCGCGACGGGAACGTGCGCGCGAGCCGACCGTGCATCACTTCGAAGGCTTCGATCAGGCCGCAGTCGCGCATCACCGGATGGCCGCGCGCGCGCCAGTCGTTGAAATCGCCGGCGACGATCAGCGGTGCGTCGGCGGGGATCTCGTCGCGCACGATCGCGCACAGCAGCCGGAGCTGGCGCTGGCGGTGCGATTCGCGCAACCCCAGGTGCACGCAGATCGCATGCACCTGCCGAGCATGGTCTGGCAGGCGCAGGATCGCGTGCAGCAGACCGCGCTGCTCATGGCCGTGCACGGAGACGTCGCGATTGGCGTGCGAGACGATCGGCAGCTTCGAGAGCAGCGCGTTGCCGTGGTGGCCGTGCGGGTACACGGCATTGCGACCATAGGCATGCTGGGTCCAGATCGAATCGGCGAGGAATTCGTACTGCGTCGCCTGCGGCCAGTCGGCGTGGCGGCGCGCATGCAGCGCGTGCTCGCCCAGCACTTCCTGCAGGAACACCATGTCGGCGGAAACGCCGCGGATCGCCTCGCGCAGCTCCGGCAGCACGAAGCGCCGGTTGAGGAGGTTGAAGCCCATGTGCATGTTGACGGTCAGGACGTTGATCGAGGCCATGCGGTCTTGCGCGAGTGATCCGGGCTCATTCTGCGTTGGCGTCACGGGCGGTCGCGTGAGGATGCGCGGGCGCGCGCGATCGATCGCGTCGATGGCCGCTGCACGCGCGCTTCACCGCGCTGAACCGTGGCGTTGACGGGTTACCTCAATCCTGCGGCGAGATCGCGCGAGAGTTGCGCGGCGGATACCGCTCGGCAACCGTCCACGTTCTGTCCCGCCCACAGTGGCGAGAAGTCGCCGCGGCCCTGCGCTTCGGCGCGTGTGCGCAGCGGCGCGACGGCCGTCGCGGCGAGCGGGAAGTCGGGGACGGGATGGTCGGGGCCGAGTTCGCGCATCAGCCGGTTGACGATGCCGCGCGCGGGGCGGCCGGTGAACAGGTGGGTGAGCGCGGTCGCGCGTGCACCGTCGCCCTGGAGTGCGTTGCGATGGACGGTGCTGGTCGTGGCTTCGTCGCACAGCAGGTAGGCGGTACCGACCTGCACGCCGGCCGCGCCCAGCGCGATAGCCGCTGCGACGCCGGCCGCATCGGCGATGCCGCCGGCCGCGATTACCGGCACGTCGATCGCGCGCACGATCTGCGGCAGCAGCGCGAACGTGCCCATCTGCCGGTCGAGATCGTGCGAGAGGAAGTGCCCGCGATGCCCACCGGCTTCCAGACCCTGCGCGATCACCGCGTCGGCACCGTGCGCCTCCAGCCAGCGTGCTTCTTCGACGGTCGTCGCCGACGACAGGACTTTCGCGCCGGTGGCACGCGCGCGCGCGAGCAGTTCCGGCGTGGGCAATCCGAAATGGAAGCTCACCACGGCGGGACGGAACGCTTCCAGCACCTGCGCCGCATCGTCGCTGAAGGGCGCGCGCGCCGGGCCCGACGGTGCGGCCTGCGCATCGACGCCGAGCTCGGCGTAGTACGGCGCGAGCGCCTGACGCCAGGCTGCGTCGCGCGCGGCATCGGGCGTGGGCGGCGCATGGCAGAAGAAGTTGACGTTGAACGCCCCGCCCGCAGCCTGCAGTCGCGCGAGCTGATCGCGCAGTGCATCGATGCCGAACGCCGCCGCCGGGAGCGAGCCCAGTGCGCCCGCGCCAGTCACCGCGATCGCCAGCGCACTGTCCTGCACGCCGGCCATCGGCGCCTGGACGATGGGCAGCTCGATGCCGAACAACTCACGCAAGGTCATGGTTCGATCCTCCGTGCCGGGATGATGGATCGCGGCAGGCCGATCCGGCGATGGATTGGCCATGCCGACAACTCCGGCAAAGCCGGCGATGCCGTGCGGTCGGCATGTCGGGGAACGACCGACGTCGCCTTCCGTTCTTCCCGACAGCGCTTCGACCGCCCCCTGTTCACACTGCGCGAGCCCCGGCGCCGAGGCCGATTCCCATCCCCTCGGACCTCCCCTTCCGAATCCCATCGGCTGCGACCCGGCGCCGGGGCGAAAACCTCCACGGACACTCAGGGCACCAGCAGCTGGCCGGGACGGTCGTCATCGTCGCGATAGCTCTCGCCGGTCAGCGCCAGCGCCACGGCCAACCGTTTCACCGCGTCGCATTGCGGCGCCTGCTCGTCGACGTCCCAGCTCGCGTCCTCGCCGTCGGGACCGATCAGCCGCAACACGCAGCGACGTGTGTCGGGGAACGGTCCGGCGGCTTCGATGCGCCAGCCCGGCGGCAGGGTCTGGGTGCGGATGTCCATCGCGCGCTCCGGTCGTGATGGAAAACCCTAGCGCGACGCGGGGAAGCGGCGCGTGAGGCGCGGCACAGGGCGCGGGCCACGCGACGCGGTATGGTGTGCGGCCTTCATCAGACCTGTCCCGATGCCCCAGCCCACGACTTCCGCGCGGACCGACAGCGCCAGCGATGCTTCGCAACTCGGCCACGCGCTCAAGCCGCGCCAGCTGATCATGATGGGACTGGGCAGCGCGATCGGCGCCGGCCTGTTCCTCGGCTCCGGCGTCGGCGTGCAGGCGGCGGGCCCGGCCGTGCTGGTGTCGTACCTGGTCGCCGGCGCGCTGGTGATCATCGTGATGAACGCGCTCGGCGAAATGGCCGCGGCGCGACCCACCAGCGGTGCGTTTTCGGTCTATGCCGCCGATGCGATGGGCGCGACCGCGGGCGCCACGGTCGGCTGGCTGTGGTGGGCGCAGCTGGTGATCGTGATCGCGGCCGAGTCGGTCGGCGCGGCTGGCCTGCTGTCGACGATCTGGCCCGGGATGTCGGTGCCGCTGGCTTCGCTGACCTTCATGCTGGTGTTCACCGCGATCAACCTGATGGGCGTGAAGAACTTCGGCGAGTTCGAGTTCTGGTTCGCGATCCTCAAGGTCGTCGCGATCGTCGCCTTCATCGTGATCGGCGCCGCGCTCGTGTTCGGACTGCTGCCCAACGTGGCGTCGCCTGGGCTGTCGAACTTCACGCCCGAAGGCGGTTTCGCGCCGAAGGGCTGGGCGGGCATCGGCGCGGCGCTGCTCGTGGTCGTGTTCGCCTTCGGCGGCACCGAGATCGTCGCCGTCGCCGCGGCCGAAACCGCCGATCCTTCGCGCAGCCTTGCGCGTGCGATCCGCACCGTGGCCTGGCGCATCCTAGTGTTCTACATCGGTTCGCTGAGCGTGATCATCGCGGTGGTGCCGTGGACCAGCGAGGCGCTGCGCTCACCGTTCGCGGCGGTGCTGGAAGCGGCGCGGATCCCGGGGGCGGCCACCGCGATCACCCTGATCGCGGTGATCGCGCTGTTGTCTGCGCTCAATGCCAACCTCTATGGCGCCTCGCGCATGATCTATTCGCTCGCCCAGCGTGGCGAAGCGCCGCGCTGGCTGGCGCGCGTGGACCGTCGCCAGGTGCCCGCGCTGGCCGTCATGTCGTGCGTGCTGTTCGGTTTCGTCGCGACCGTGCTGGAGCTGTGGTACCCCGACCGCGTGCTGCCGGTGCTGCTCAACATCGTCGGCTCGACCTGCCTGCTGGTGTGGACGATCTCGCTGCTCTCGCAGCTGATCCTGCGTCGCCGCGCGGACCGCGCCGGCACGCCGCTGCCGTTCCGCATGCGCGGCTTCCCGTGGCTGACGGTGTCGGCACTGGTGATCCTGGCGCTGATCTTCGGCCTGCTGCTGTCGTCGGCGCAGACACGCATGCAGTTCCTGTCGATGGCCGCTCTGACCGCGGCGATCGCGATCGCGAGCGAGACCGCGCGCCGCATCCGCAACAAAAAACGCGCGACGGGTTGACCGTCGCGCGTTGCCGCGGCGTGCGCGGGGAGGGGTTCGCACACGCCGCCGTGCCTCAGTTCTCGTACGCGGATTCCCCGTGCGAGGTGATGTCCAGGCCTTCGCGCTCCGCGTCCTCGGCCACGCGCAGGCCGACCGTGTACTTCACGATCAGGAACGAAACCAGCGCGACCACGCCCGAGACGACCACCGTCACCAGCACGCCCTGCAGCTGGATCCACACCTGCGAGGCGATGCTGTAGTCCGGCAGCGCGGTTTCGGTGACGTAGTCCCAGATGCCCGCGCCGCCCAGCGAGGGCGATGCGAACACGCCGGTGAGCAGCGCGCCGAGGATGCCGCCGACGCCGTGCACGCCGAACACGTCGAGCGCATCGTCCGCACCGAGCAGGCGCTTGAGTCCGTTCACGCCCCACAGGCACACCACGCCGGCCAGCGCGCCGATGATCAGCGCACCGCACAGGCCGACGAAGCCTGCAGCCGGCGTGATCGCGACCAGTCCCGCGACCGCGCCCGACGCCGCGCCGAGCATCGACGGCTTGCCCTTGCTGATCCATTCCAGCGCGGTCCAGCCCAGCACCGCGGCGGCAGTGGCGAGGAAGGTGTTGACGAAGGCCTGTGCGGCCACCGCGTTCGCTTCCAGCGCCGAACCCGCGTTGAAGCCGAACCAGCCGACCCACAGGATCGACGCGCCGACCATCGTCTGGGTCAGGTTGTGCGGCTTGATCGCTTCACGCCCGTAGCCCACGCGCTTGCCGATCACGTACGAACCGACCAGGCCAGCGATCGCGGCGTTGATGTGCACCACCGTACCGCCGGCGAAATCGAGCGCGCCCTTGGCGAACAGGAATCCCGACTGCGCGAGCACGCCCGGCACCGCGTCGTTGCTGGTGAACGCATCGGGCCCCGGGAAGAACCACACCATGTGCGCCATCGGCGTGTAGGCGAAGGTGAACCACAGCACGGTGAACAGCATCACGCCGGCGAACTTCACGCGCTCTGCGAACGCGCCGACGATGAGCGCGCAGGTGATGCACGCGAACGCGCCCTGGAACACGAAGAACACCAGTTCCGGGATGTACACGCCCTTGGTGAAGGTCGCGCCCATCGCCGTCGCGTCCAGGCCCTTGGCGAACAAGCGGTCGAAGCCGCCGATGAAGGCATTGCCCGACGTGAACGCCAGCGAGTAGCCGTACAGCGCCCACAGCACCGCCACCAGCGAGAACACCAGCAGGCACTGGATCAGCACCGACAGCACGTTCTTGCTGCGCACCAGTCCGCCGTAGAACAGCGCCAGGCCCGGCAGGGTCATGAAGATCACCAGTGCAGAGCACACCAGCAACCAGGCGACGTCGCCCTTGTTAGCGACCGGTGCGGCAGCGGCGGCGGCTTCCTGCGCGAATGCGAGGCCTGGCGTGGCCAGTACGAACAACGCGGCGAGACCCGCGAGGCGCGGTTTGCGCAGCGCGTCGATGGCGCGCTGCCGGTCCGGGCGGGAAAGCGCCATCGCCCCGGATCCGTCATCCCCGCGAAGGCGGGGATCCATCTTTGAGTGCATCACGTTCGGGGCTCCTTCGTTCTGCTCGGTTGAGGTGACGTTCGCGCTGGGTTCCCGCGTGCGTGGGAATGACGGCTCGACACCGTTCGGTTCGCTGGTGAGTGGGACTGGACGGTTCATGTCGCCCTCCTCACAACGCGTCGTCGTCGAGCTCGCCGGTGCGGATGCGCACCGTGCGCTCGAGCGATTGCACGAAGATCTTTCCGTCGCCGACCTTGCCCGTACGCGCGGCATTGGCGAGCGCCTCCAGTGCGGCCTCCAGCGTGGCCTCGGCCACCGCGCATTCGACCTTCAGCTTGGGCAGGAAATCGACGACGTATTCGGCGCCGCGGTAGAGCTCGGTGTGGCCCTTCTGGCGGCCGAAGCCCTTCACTTCGGTGACGGTGATGCCGGACACGCCGACTTCGGTGAGCGCTTCGCGCACCTCGTCGAGCTTGAACGGCCGGATGATCGCGGTGATCAGTTTCATCTCGCAGCTCCGTGTGGATGGGTGTCAGAAGGTCTTGGTGAGGGTGAGCACCACCGTGTTGTCGCCCAGGAAGTTGTCGTGGACGTTGGTGTAGAACGCCTCTTCGGCGTCGGTGTCGGTGTACGCCAGGGCGACGGCGAAGCCGCCTTCGAAGGTCTTGGTCACGCCGACCTTCCAGTCGAGGTACTCGAAGTCCTCGTTGTTCTCGATCCACTGCTTGCCGGCGTGCGCGTTGAGCGTCCAGGTCGGAACGAATTCCCAGTTCACCGCGGCATCGAGATAGCCGCTGCCGTCCGAATCGGCGTAGCCGAACAGGTCGGTGACGGCGTAGGAGTACTTGGCGGCGAACACGCCCGCGGTGATGCCGACGTAGATCTCGCCGGTGTCGGGGCTGTTGAAGCCGGAGGGATAGTCGCCGGGATACCAGTAGTACAGCGCGCCGACGTCGTAGCCGAACGTGTCGTTGAACTTGCCGCGGTAGCCGCCGTAGAAATCCAGCTCCACGCTGTTGGAGATGTCGTTGTCGGGCACGGGCGTGTCGGACAGCCAACTGACGTTGCTGCCCCACGTGCCGACGTAGAAGCCGCTATCGGCGGCGTATTCAACACCGGCCTGAAGCGCCGGTTCCTGGTTGTTCTGCGAGATGCCGCGGAAGATGTAGTCGCTGGTCAGCGAGACCGAGCCGGCGACGCCGGCGTGTGCGGAGGCCATCCCCAGGCCGCACAGGGCGGCGGAGACGAGCGAAGCGGCGACGAACTTGTTTGCATTGGTGCGAGACGACATGACGCAGGCTCCTCATAAGCGGTGGCCCCTCCCCGGTCATTGCTTCGTGCTCTTGCCACGCGGGCGTCGTTTCGTCGTTCCCGCGCGTTCTTCGGAGACGCACTCGCCTTGCGGCGGGCGCAGCCCGTCGTTTTCGTTTCCCTCTCTCTGGTTGTCGTGGTGGTACTGCGCCGTGCTTGTGGCTACACGGCCCGCGTCATGAAGACGCTGTTCGGGTCCTGCCTGTAATCCGCGAACGGACCACACAGTGCGAAACCGAAGCGCGCGTACAGCGCGCGCGCCGGTGCGAAGCCCTGCATCGAGCCGGTTTCCAGACTCAACTGCCGGTAAGCGCGACGCCCGGCTTCGGCGAGGATGTGCTCCAGCAATCCGGCCGCCACCCCCTTGCGGCGGTGCCTGGATGCGGTGCGCATCGACTTGATCTCTCCGTGCACGCCATCGAGCTGCTTCAGCGCGCCACAGCCGACGAGTTCCCCGCCCTCCCATGCCGACCAGAAGGTGATCCGCGGATCCCGCAGACCGTCGAGGTCGAGCGCGTGGATGCTCTCCGGCGGAGACAGAAGCGCCATGCCCTGCAGGTGCTCCTGCAGCAGCGCGACGACATCGGGATGGTCGAGACCGCCGGTGCGGATCTCCATCGCGAATCTCCGTGGGAACCCGGAAAGCAGGGTGCGGAACGAACGCGGCCCGGAGCATTCGCCCCGGGCCGCGGATGGATCAGATCGTGTAGTACATCTGGTACTCGAGCGGGTGCGTCGCCGCGCGGAAGCGCGTGACTTCCTGCATCTTCAGCGCGATGTAGCCGTCGATGAAGTCGTCGGTGAACACGCCGCCGGCCTTGAGGAAGTCGCGATCCTTGTCGAGCGCTTCCAGCGCCTGGTCGAGGCTGTGGCACACGGTCGGGATGTTCTTCTCTTCTTCCGGCGGCAGGTCGTACAGGTCCTTGTCGCTCGGCGCGCCCGGGTCGATCTGGTTCTTGATGCCGTCCAGGCCGGCCATCATCAGCGCGGCGAAGACCAGGTAGCCGGAGTTCATCGGATCCGGGAAGCGGATCTCGATGCGACGGGCCTTCGGGTTGGCGACGTACGGAATGCGGCACGACGCCGAGCGGTTGCGGGCCGAGTAGGCCAGCATCACCGGCGCTTCGTAACCCGGCACCAGGCGCTTGTAGCTGTTGGTGGTCGAGTTGGCGAAGGCGTTGATCGCGCGGGCATGCTTGAAGATGCCGCCGATGTACCACAGCGCCATCTGCGACAGGCCGCCGTAGCCGTCGCCGGAGAACAGGTTCACGCCGCCCTTGGCCAGCGACTGGTGCACGTGCATGCCGCTGCCGTTGTCGCCGACGATCGGCTTGGGCATGAAGGTCGCGGTCTTGCCGTTGCGGTGGGCGACGTTCTTGATGACGTACTTCATCGTCAGCAGTTCGTCGGCCTTCTTCACCAGCGAGTTGAACTTGGTGCCGATCTCGCACTGGCCGGCGTTGGCCACTTCGTGGTGGTGCACTTCCACTTCCATGCCGACCTGTTCCAGCGTCTTGCACATCTCGGCGCGGATGTCGTGCAGCGAATCCAGCGGCGCGACGGGGAAGTAGCCGCCCTTCACCATCGGACGGTAGCCGGTGTTGCCGCCGTCGTACTCACGGCCGGAATTCCAGTGAGCTTCTTCCGAGTCGATGTGGAAGAAGGTGTGGCCCATGTCGTTGGCGAAGCGGACCGAGTCGAAGATGAAGAACTCGGGCTCCGGACCGAAGAAGGCCTGGTCGGCGATGCCACTGGCCTTCAGGTAGGCCTCGGCGCGCTTGGCGACGCCGCGCGGATCGCGCGAATAGGCCTGCATGGTGGCCGGGTCGAGGATGTCGCAGGTCAGCACGAGGGTCGGATCGGCGGTGAACGGATCCAGGAACGCGGTGCTGGCGTCGGGCAGCAGCACCATGTCGGACTCGTTGATGCCCTTCCAGCCGCTGATCGAGGAACCGTCGAACATCTTGCCGTCCTCGAACAGGCTCGGCTCCACGATCGACTTCGGGAAGGTGACGTGGTGCTGCACGCCACGCATGTCCACGAAGCGCAGGTCGACGAATTCGACCTTGTGGTCCTTGATGAGCTTTTCTACGTGTTCGATCGACATGGGAACTCCGGGATGTGATTCGGGGATTTCGGGATTCGGGAAAGCCGGCCGCGGGGGCGGTGACTGTCTTGGATGACGCACAGGTCGTGCCAACTTTCACACGCTCGTAACGCATTGATTCTTCTCGGCTGCGCGACAGTGTCGCGGCCGAACTGCACCTTATTGGTGCAATGTGACCGTTGCATGCATCAACCCGGTGCACACGTGGCCATCCGGTATGCTGCGCCGTTTCGCGCATGCGCGCAGCAGCACCGCCGCGCGTTCGCGCAATCCGACACACGAACAGGCCCTCCCGCTCCCATGACCGAACTGCTCGCCGCGTTGCTCCTGGGCATCATCGAAGGCATCACCGAATTCCTGCCGATTTCCAGCACCGGCCATCTGCTGATCGCCGAGCGCTGGCTGGGCCATCGCAGCGATCTGTTCAACATATCGATCCAGGCCGGCGCGATCCTCGCGGTGGTGCTGATCTACCGCCAGCGACTGTGGGACCTGGCGATGGGCTTCGTCGGCCGCCGCGCGCTCGCCGAGCACAGTCCGGCCGGCATGCCGTTGGACGCGACGCAGGCGCGCGACTATGCGTTCAAGCTCGCCGTGGCATTCGGCGTGACCGCGGTGCTGGGCGTGATCGTGAAGAAGCTCGGCTTCGAATTGCCCGATGAAGTGACGCCGATCGCGTGGGCGCTGGTGCTGGGCGGCGTGTGGATGATCGCGGCGGAGCATTTCGCGGCCAAGCGCGCGGCCGTGCTCGGCGAGCGAGCGACGATCACCTGGACGGTGGCGATCCTGGTCGGCATCGCGCAGGTCGTGGCCGGCGTGTTCCCGGGGACTTCGCGCTCAGGCGCGACGATCTTCGTGGCGCTGCTGGCCGGTACCACTTCGCGCGCGGCAGCGACGGAGTTCGCGTTCCTGGTCGGCATCCCGACGATGTTCGCGGCGACGGCCTACGAGCTGGTCTCGGTCCTGCACAACGGCGAAGCCGCGCACGAGGACTGGACCGCGCTGGGCGTGGCCTTTGTCGCCTCTGCGATCACCGCCTTCATCGCGGTGAAGTGGCTGCTGCACTACATCCAGAGCCACCGTTTCACGGTGTTCGCGATCTACCGCTTCGTGCTCGGCGCAGCGCTGCTGTACCTGGTTCCAGCCGGAAGCTGAATACCGGCGTGACGGCGGCTCGCGCGCCTTCACCCCGTCCTAAGCGTTGGTTCGTTTCCATGAGTCGCCTTTTCAGGAGACACCCATGAAGCGACTCGCCCTTCTCACCCTGTCCGTGGCGCTGGCCACCGCGTGTTCGCGCGCCCCGGAAACGCCGCCGGCCGCGGAACCCGCCGCCACGCCCGCGGCGGCGACACCCGCAACGACCACCGTCGATGCGGCGATGCTCAGCGCGTACCACTGGAAGCTCGATCAGGCCGTGGACGCGAAGGGGCAGCGCATCGAGTCGCTGTTCGCGCGCGCAGACAAGCCGGTGCAGCTGGATTTCCGCGACAACCGGATCGGCGTCGCCAACACCTGCAATCGCATGGGCGGCGGCTACACGCTGGAAGGCGAGCGTCTCACCGTCGCCGACCTCGCCTCGACCCTGATGGCCTGCGCGGATCCGAAGCTGATGGCGCTGGACCAGGAAGTCGGCAAGCGCCTGCAGGGTCCGCAGACGGCCGCGCTGGCAGGCGGCGAGTCACCGACCCTGACCCTGACCGGTGCGGGCGGCGACGTGCTCACCTTCCGCGGCGAAGCCACCGCCGAAACGCGCTACGGCGGCGCGGGCGAGACGGCGTTCTACGAAGTCGCGCCCGAAACCAAGCCGTGCAGCCATCCGCTGATCCCGGACAAGCAGTGCCTGCAGGTGCGCGAAGTCCACTACGACGCCCAGGGCCTCAAGACCGGCACGCCGGGCGAATGGCAACCGCTGTACCAGGACATCGAAGGCTTCGAACACGTCGCCGGCACGCGCAACGTCGTGCGCGTGAAGCGCTATGCGATCAAGAACCCACCGGCCGACGCACCGTCGACGGCGTACGTGCTCGACATGGTGGTCGAGTCGGAGCTGGTGAAGGACGCGCCGCGCAAGTAACGCCGCGCATGGCCTGTCGCCGTCAGGAGGCGGCGACGGGTTCGGATCCGGATGCGGCGACCGCCATCGCCGGAGCCACGCGCAGCACCACATATGTGTCCGCCAGCGAATCGTGCCAGCCACGGATGCGGCTGTCGTCGCTCATCAGCACCGAAAGCGCGTCGAACGGAATCAGCCGGCACATGCTGCGCAGGAGCGCGTGGCGGAGGAGGATCCGATGCCCGCGCTCATCGACGACGCGCGTGCCGGTCAACAGCTTGCCCAGCGTGACGCCGAACAGGCCTTCCATCGCCATGTAGTAGCCGAGGTAGAGCGGCAGGCAGGCCAGTTGCTCCGTGACCAGGGTCAGGCCGTCGAGCCACGCGACCACCGCGCTGGAACCGAACGCGTACAGCAGGGCGAAGACAAGCGCGCCCAGCATCATGATCACGATCTTGTCGATCAGCCAGTTGAACAGTCGACGCCAGCGACCGGCGATGTGGAACGACCGCGGTGCGCCGGCGTTGTCGGCCACCACGGCCTTCGGCGCGGCATACGGAAGGTCGTCCATGTTGTCAGCGCGTGGGCCGCGATGGCGGCCATCCCCGCGCTCGATCCTACCCGCTTCACCTGCAGCGCAGGGTTGGCAGCATCAGCCCTTGACCGACGGATTGAGCGAGTACGTACCCTGCAACGCGGCTTCGTCGATCACGTGCCCGTGCATCGCCTTGAAGACGTCGGTGGCGGTGAAGCGCGCGGGCAAGTCCAGCCGTTCGACGTCGAGTGCGAACAGACGGAAGAAATAGCGGTGCAGGCGCAGGTCGTTCGGCGGCGGGAACGGGCCGTCGTAGCCCTTCCAGTCGCCGTCCATGTCGGCGTTGCCCGCGAACCAGCCCGTGTAGTCGTTGACGCCCTGGCGCGAACCGGCCGGACCGGACGGCGCCTGCTTGCCATGCGGGACTACGCCGTCGCTGCAGCTGCCGGCGGCGATCTCGCGCACGTCGGCGGGAATGTCGGCCATCGCCCAGTGCACGAAATCGCAGCGCGGCTGCTCGGACGGGATCAGCACGCCTTCCTTGCCGACCATTTCCGGCACGGTCGGCACGTCCGGATCGATGCATACCAGCGCGAAGGATTTCGTACCGGCGGGCACGTCGTCCCAGGCCAGGTGCGGATTGCGGTTCGGCGCGAAGCCGAAACCATCCGCGGTGGCCTGGCCGGCGGCGAAATCGGCCGGGATGCGTTCGCGGTGCTGGAAACTCTGGCTGCGGATCTGCATGGTCGTCTCCGTTCTTGATCTTGCGCGGACGTCGAGCACTACCGCCTTCGCCCGCATCCGGACGAAGGCGGAGTCCGGTCACTCGGCCGGATAACCCAGGCGTTCCGCGACCGGGGTGAGCAGCGCGAAGGCATCGCCCAGCGCATCGCGGTACTCGCGCCAACGTCCAGCCTCGAAGTGCGCGGGGCCGAGCGCTTCCTGCGGCGGGATCGGCATGCGGATGCCGAGCGCGTCGGCCATCGCCTGCGCGAGTCCGGTGGCGTCCTGCGCGATGGTGTCCAGCTTCACCAGCCGGTACGAATACAGCTGATGCTCGTGCAGGTCGGCGATCTGCGACAGCGTCTGCGCGAGCCAGCGCGCGCCGGCTTCGGGCGACGGCAGCGCGAACGGCACCGGCGAACCGTAGGCCAGCCAGTCCAGCAGCATGTCGCGCGGATCGCGCAGCGCGACCAGCACCATCGCCTCCGGCAGGTGCGGGCGCAGCGCCAGCAGCAGCGCGTTGTCCCACCACAGCAGCCAGTCGATGATGTTGCCGTCGTTGATGCCGCGCGCCGGCAGTGCCGCGCGCCACAGACCCGCCACGTAGGCCGGGTCGAGCGAACCGTCGAGCAGGCCCGGCACCGTGGTGTAGCGCTGCATCGGATCGGTCGGCGGCTGTGGGCCGAGGCGATCAACGCGCAGCGGCGCACCGGCCTGGTCCAGGGTCACGGCGAGGCGTTCGACCAGCGAACCCGGCGCGCCCCACAACAGCACCACCGCCGGCGTCGGTTCCGGCAGCGGTCCCACCGCCGGCCATTCGCGTTCGCCCTGGCTGATTTCGGGCAGCGGCAAGCGCTGGTCCACCACTTCGGCGTGCAGTTCGGCCCAGGTCGCGATCGCGGTCGCGGGCTGGCCGGCGACATCGAAGCAGCGGCCGAGCAGCTGGCGCAGGCTGCGCTTCACGTTCGCGTCGGGCGCCTGCGCGATCAGTCCTTCCACGCGTTCGACCGCAGCGTCGGGATCGCGCCGCAGCAGCGAATCGACGATGCGCATCTCGGCCTGGGTGTAACCCGGGCGCAGTTCGACGATGCGACGCACCAGCGCGTCGGCTTCATCGGATTCGCCGGCGTGGTCGTGGACGACGACCTGCGCTTCGATCGCCGGGATGAACTCCGGCATCGCCTCGCGCCAGCGCGCGATCACCGCGCGCGCCGGCTCGCTGGCGAATTCCTCGAACAGCAGTCGCGCATGCCACAACTCAGGCGACTGCGCGTGCTCGCGCAGCGCGGCGTCGACCGTCGTGCGTGCGTCGTCGTGCAGGCCCAGGCGGCGCCAGGCTTCGACCAGCGGCAGGATGTTGCGCACGTTGCGCGGGTCGGCGTCGAACGCACTGCGCAGCAGTTCCAGAGCGTGCTCGTTGCGGCCGGCTTCGAGTTCGAGTTCGCCCATCAGGCGCTGCAGTGCGGGGCTCGGACCTTCGCGTTCGAGCAGCGGCGCGAGTTCTTCCGCGGCCTCGCCCGGGCGGCCCTGGCGACGCATCAGGTCGGCGATGACCATGCGCAGCGGACGCGAACCGCCGTCCTTCTCCAGCAGCGCGCGGAACGCCTGTTCGGCGAACGCGAAGTGGCCCTTGGCGAGGTACGCGAAACCGAGCGCATGGCGCAGCTGCAGGTCGTTCGGCGCGCGTTGCGAGGCGGTGCCGAGGATCGCGAGCGCCTGGTCGGCATCGCCGCGGCGCAGCGCCAGCGTGCCCTGCAATGCGGCCACGTGCGGGTGGTCCGGCGCGATGCGCGCCGCGGTGCGGGTCAGGCGCTCGGCTTCGTCGAGATCGCCGCGGCCGACCGCGAGCTGGCCCTGGATGATGTAGGCCGGGAACTGGTTCGGATCCAGGCCGGTGGCGCGGGCCAGCGCAGCCTGCGCCTCGTCGAGCTGGCGCTCGTGCAGCAGCAGGCCGGCGCGTTCGAGGTGCAGGTTGGCATCGTCCGGCGCCAGTTCGATGGCCTGGTCGATGGCGGCCATCGCCGCATCGCGGTCGCCACCCAGCCGCAGCGCGGCGGCAAGCAGGCGATGGGAAGTGGCGTCCTGCGGCTGGGCCGTGACGGCCTCGCGCGCGGCGTTGAGCGCTTCAGGGGCGGCGCCGCGGCGCAGGGCGTCGAGAATCGGTTCGTACATGGACGGCTCGGAAGCGGCGAAAACCGCGATTGTAGCGGCTTGCGCCGGCCGGCCCGGCGTGGCGTGCGGAAGCGCGTCCTCAGCGCCTGAACGGCGCGCGCGGCCCCGGCGGCGGTTCGTCGATTGGCATGGGCTCGCCATAGCCGTAGTAGCCCGGGTGGAAATACCCCGAACCGAACATCGGGCCGTCGCCCTGGCCCACGCTCAGGCTCAGGTTGACGTGGCTGGTGTCGCCGTCCTCGTCGACGTAGGTCTTGTCGAGCTGCACATGCGCGGCCTGCCACTGGCTGCTGCCGGTCTGTTTCGAATACCCGATGCCGGCCTCGAGGCTGCCGTGGACCTGCCAGCCCTCGGCGGCGTCCGCGACGTCGGGGTTCATCGCCGATGCGCCGCCGATGTCGCCGTAATAGGTGCCGGGCGGATCGTTGCGGTAACGCGCCTGGGCTTCGCCGCTGTTGCTGGCGAACTGGATCGGCGTGGTCGGCACGGCGAGGTCGAGCTTCGCCGCCTCGTCCTGGGCGAAAGCCGTCGCCGGTGCGCATGCCACCAGCAACCAGAGGAGCGTGCGCTTCATTGGATCGTCCCCTGTTCGCCGCGGTCGTCGTGTCGTTGCCACGACACTAGTGCCGTGAAGTTGAATGCGTGCTGTCGCCGGCAGGCCTTTTTCCTGTCGGCGTCGACACATTCGCCGGCGCGAGCCGGTCAGTCGATCGCTTCCAGCACCCGCCGCGCGATCCAGCGCTCGGCGAAACCGTCCAATCGCGCGCTCTGCAGGAAGCCGCAGTGGCCGCCCCACGGCGAGATTTCCAGACGCGCCCCGTTCGGCAGGCGCAACACGCGGAAGGTGTCGACCGGGATCACCGGATCGTCCTCGGCCATCAGGATGCTGGCCGGTACCTGCAGCGCGGAGAGACGGTCGCCGGCGATGGAGTAACCGTCGAAGTAGCGTTCCAGCGTGCCGAAGTCGGTGTGGCGCTCGACCATCCACTGCGTGAGCGGACGCATGCGCAGGCCCAGGACGTTGTCGTCGAACGCGTGCGTCTGCGGGAACAGCTCGCGCTTGCGCGCCAGCGAGCCGCGCCACTTGCGCTCGAAATACCACAGGTACAGCGGCAGGCCGTGTTCCATCGAATCCATCGTGCTCGCCGGATCGAGCACCGGGCACACCGCGGCGACGTGGGCCAGTTGCAGGCCCGCGTCCGGCGCGCGCAACGCCAGCCGCAGCGCGAAGTTGCCGCCGAGCGAGTAGCCGGCGACCGCCATCGGATGACCCGGGAAACGCCGCGCCACTTCGGTCGCGGCGCGCACGACCTCGTCGATGCGGTTGGAATGGAACAGGCCTTCGTTGAGGTGGTGGGTGCCGCCGTGATCGCGGAAGTTCAGGCGGAACACTTCGAAGCCCGCGCGCAGGAGTTCGACCGCGGTCAGCCGCATGTAACTGGAATCGACGCTGCCCTCCCAGCCGTGCAGCAGCAGCACGAGTCCGCGCGTGGGCGTGTCGGGCATTGCGCTGTGCACGCCCTGCAGGCGCACGCCATCGCCGGCATCGACGATGTGGTCGGTATGCACCGCGCCGAGCGCGGCGAGACTGCGTTCGCCGTGCCGCCGGCGCAGCAGGCTGGACCCCAGCACCGACTGGACGTGCGCGTTGCGCAGCCAGCTCGGGGGTTGGTAATCGGCGACGGTCAGCATCGGCGTGGACACCAGCAACATAAGTCTCGGCCTCTGGACAGCTTAAGCAGGAGCTTCATGCGCGATTCGTGAAATCCCCATGTCCGTTACAACGCAGGCGGGCGTCGAACCCTGCCGCGCGCGCCCGCGATTCAGCTGGTCATCGCCTCGACGATGCGCGCGCGCGCCAGCTCGGCGATGCGCCGGCGGCCATCGGCCTCGCCGGGCAGGATGGGTTCCAGGAAATGGACCTCGGCCAGGCGCGCCGGTTCACCGAGCAGGCGGAGGAAATTGGCCAGGAAGCTTTCGCCCGGCTGGAACGCGACCACCTGCTGGGCGTCGCCGCCCTCGCCGTAGCGCAGCGCGACCGGCTGCACCGGCACGCCGGCCTCGACCGCGGCCAGGAAGATGCGCGCATGGAACGGGCCGATCTCGCGGCCGCCACGGGTGCCGCCTTCGGGGAAGACGCCGACCGAACGCCCCTCGCGCAGCCTCGCCAGCATCGTGTGCAGTACGCCGCCCAGCGATTCGGTGCTGCCGCGCGAGTGGAAGATCGTCTCGCCGCGCGAGGCGAGCCAGCCGACCAGCGGCCAGCTGGCGATCTCGCGCTTGGCGACGAAACCCATCATGCGCTGGCTGTGCAGCGTCTCGATGTCGATCCAGCTGACGTGGTTGGCGACGAACATCGCCGCGCCGGGCAACGGCTCACCGAAGCGGCGCAGGCGGAAGCCGAAGATCCACATCAACCCGGCCGACCAGGCGCGGATCGCGCGATTGGCGATGGGTTCGTCGCCCACGCGCAGGCCCACGGTGAGCGGCGTGGTCCAGATAAGGGTCAGCGGCAGATCGACGACGACGTGCCACAGCAGCAGCGGCACGCGGACGAGGTAACGGAGCGCGCGCGCGGCGGGCGCCGTGGTCGGCGCCGTCGCGCCGGCGTGGGGGGACGGCGCATTCATTGAATGCAAGATACCGAAGCGCCGCCGTCGCGACCAGCGCCGGCAACGACACACAGTGGTGAATACGCAGGCGCATTGCCCGGACGGCGCGCGCAGGCCGGTTCAGTCGCGCGCGACCACCGCGAGCGTGATCCGCGAGATGCACACGAGCCGGCCGCGTTCGTCCTCGATGCGGATTTCCCATACCTGGGTACGACTGCCCACGTGCAGCGGACGCGCGGTCCCGGTGACCAGGCCTTCGCGCACGGCGCGCACGTGGTTGGCGTTGATCTCGATGCCGACGCAGACCTCGCCGTCGCCGACGCTCAGGTTACCGGCGCTGCTGCCCAGCGTTTCGGCGAGCAGGACCGATGCGCCGCCGTGGAGCAGGCCATAGGGCTGACGGGTGCGTTCATCGACCGGCATGGTCGCGCGGACGAAATCGAAACCGACCTCGGTGAACACGATGCCCAGCGGCTCCATCGCGGTGCCGCGCGAGAGCGCGTTGAGATCGTCGAGACGGGGCGTGCCGCGGAACGGCGAGCGGGGGGCGTGGGGTGTGTCGCTCATCGCGCCACCTTAGCGGCGGTCGCGGGCGGCGGCCAGTCGGAAGGGCGTGGCGGCCGGCAAAAAAAGGGGCCCGGGAGCCGGTGCGCGGTTACGGAGAGAGACCGACGCGCCGGGTCCGGGCCAGGGGGAAAGAGAGAGCGTTGCCGTGGTTCTGGGGGTGGGAATCACGCATGGGTCGCTGGCGACGGCTCATGCGCAGCGGAAACGGGGCTGCATCCAGTCCTGGGCATAGCGGCGGTTGGCGGCGTAACCGCTGCTGTTGCCGTAGCCGACGCCGAAATCACGATCGCGATGGATGTGGCGCTCCGGCAGGGGGATCACGTTGGAGCGGGCGCTGGGGGCGGAAGCGTTCGGGCTGGGACGGGAGGCGTTCATGGCGATTTCCTGCTGTGGCGGGTGGTGCGGTGGGTCAGGCAAAGCGGAAGCGCGGCGGCGCCCACTCGGACGTGTAGCGGCGGTTGCTGGCGTAGCCGGAGCTGTTGCCGTAGCCGACGCCGAAGTCGCGTTCACGGTGGGCGCGGGCATTGGCCAGGACGGCCGGCGGAACCTTGGCGGACTTGGCAAACGAGGCGGAGAAGGTGCGAAGAGCGTTCATGGCGGTGTCCTTGTCAGTGGGGGTGTGACTTGGTGTGTTGGTAAAGTACAACACCAGATCATTTCCAACATGGGCCAGAAGTCACCCCACCGAAGACCTACTTGCCAGGGGTGCGGCCGCAGCCGGAACTTGCTGATATAGATAGCTATTTCTGGCGAAGCGTTGCCATGACTGATGGCAGGGGTCGCCTCGCCGGACCCGCGATGACGCCTCCCGGGCCGGGCTTGGGTCGTCAGCCAGAGTGACCAGCGTCACGTTCATCGGCCTGAACAGGCAGGCCGGGATGGGGGCCGCAGCGGCCACTGCGCAAAAGCGGTCCACACACGGGCGACGGAACACCCGCGAACGGCACCCTCAGGTCAGAGGATCGGCGCGAGTCCTGCGCCGAAGGCGGTGAAGATGCGCGTGGTGACGCCCTTCAGGCCAGCGGAAACTTCCGGAAAATCGCCGACCGGCGTGTAGCACGCGCGGAAACCCGGATCGCTCGGCAGCAACGGCTCCGGGCATTCGGGGCCGGGCACGAACTCGTAGCTGGTGGCGTAGCGCATCGGCCACAGGTCGAACACCGGCATCGCCTCGAACATCTTGCCGATCGAGTAATCCAGGCCCGAGAACACCGGCGGCTTGTCGCGCCGTGCGATCACCCACGAGTTGGCCGGCTCCATGTCGCGGCGGATGCTCGCCGCCAGCGCCTGCGCGAACGCGGGGTCCTCGATCACCACCGCGCTCTCGGTGTTGTAGTGGTCGCCGCGCGGATCGAAGTTGTGCGTGCCGACCACGCCGATCTTCTCGTCGATCACCATCGACTTGGCGTGCAGGCCGATGCGCACGCCGGCGCGCTCCAGCGGCACCGGCCGGTTGGCGCCGCGCGTGCTGTAGCGCAGCGCGGTGTACTCGCGCGACAGCGCGCGCCGGTATTGCTCGCGCTCGACGACACTGCTGCGATCGTACTGGTTGCGCAGCTCGCGGCGAGTCTGCTTCAACGACTCGGCCGACGGCGGCGTGCCGCTTTCGCCCGCGAGCGCGCGCGATGGCGACACAGTGCCCGGGTCGGCGCTGGAGGCCTCGTCCGTGTCGAGGTCGGGCAGTGTCGCGCCCGTGGTGGCCACGTCGATCGGTGCGTCCCGCGGAAACGGCTTGTATTCGAAGATGTTGAATCCGAACTCGCGCAGGTAACGGCGCTTGTACTTGTACGACAGCGCGTACGCGATGAAGGCGTCGGTCGCGGCGAGGCTGTTGGTCGAGATGATCACGCGCGGACGCTGTTCGCGCGGACGCTGGTGCAGGCCGCGGAACATCTCCTGCGCCGCATCCGACAACACCAGGTACGGCGTCTGCAGGATCACTTCGTCCTGGGCGGATTCGATCAGGCTGCGCAGCGAACCGGATGCGACGGCCTGCTGCTCGGCGTTCACCGCCGCATGTTTTTCCGGCGTGTCGGAGATGTAGCGCACCGCGCCCACTGGCAACGCCTGTTGTACCAGCCGCTCCTCGACCAGAGCTCCGTCGCTGGCGTCGGCCAGCATCGCCAGCGCGCGCTCGGGGCGTTCGAACTTCATCGCCGGCAACGCTGGCACGCCGCCGGAGAGGACGCGGCCGCCGACATCGTTGAGGCGCTCCACCGGCGTGCTGCGTCGATCGTTCCAGAACAGCGCGAAGTCCTCGCCCATCACCCGCGCGACCGGACCGGCCACGAGCAGGTCGCGATCGCGGAAGTTGTACTCGTCGTCCCAGTCGTAATAGTCGTCCTGGTAGTTCCGTCCGCCGGTGATGCCGACCGCGCCGTCGATCAGCAGCAGCTTGGTGTGCATGCGCTGGTTGAGCGTGCGCCAGCAGCACGCGGCGGCCAGCGCGTACTGCGGATAGCTGATCTGCGCACGACCGAGAACCGGGCTGTACAGCTTCAGCTCGAAGTTGACGTGCGCGCCGGCGAGTGCCGCCAGTGTGTCGATGTGCTTGAGCGCGGAGAGCTGGTCGATCAGCACGCGCACGCGCACGCCACGTCGCGCCGCCGCGAGCAGTTCGTCGAGCACCAGCCGCCCGGCGTCGTCCTCGTCGAAGATGTAGGTCTGCAGGTCGATCGCGGTGGTCGCGCTGCGGATCAGGTTGACGCGCGCGAGCAGCGCGTCCGGACCACGATCGAGGATCAGCGCGTAATGGCGCGGCTGTTCCGGCGTGGATTCGGCGAAGGCACGCGCGGCCAGCGCGCGCAGCGGCGAGGGCTGCGCACAGGCGTCGCGGCGCTCGCATTCGACCTGGGTCGAGCGCGCGGCCACCACGATCTCCGAAGCGCGGTCGCGCTGGGCGTTGGAGAGCGAGGCGCAGGCACTCAGTGCAAGGGCAAGCAGCGCCAGGACGGCACGCTGGGTCAAGCTCATGGAGCCGGCTCCACCACGCGCACGCGCATGCTGAACCGCACGCGGTCCACCAGCGCGAACTGCCAGCCGTCCAGCGAATAGTCCTCGCGGCTGATGCTGCCGCCGGCGACCACGTCGCATTCACGGCCCGGCGCGTCGCACTCGGGTTCCGACAGGTAGAACACTTCCATGCGGCTGACGCCGTGCATGGACAGCCGGCCGCGCATGCGACCGCCGGTGTGGATCAGGGATTCGGGATGCGGATCGGACACGAATTCGATGTACGGATAGCGGGCGGCGTCGAAGAAGCTGGGACCGCGCGCGAGCGCGGTGTAGCGCTCGGAGCCTTCGACGACGACGCCATCGGTGCGCAGCACGATGCGCACCCGGTGGCGACCGTCGGCCAGCGTGGTCACGTCGCCCTCGTAACGCGGGAAGGTACCGGCGACGCGCTGGCCCCAGCGCGTGCGCAGTTCGAAGCCGAAGCGGGTGTGGGCAGGATCGAAGGGACTGATCGATACGCCCGCCGCTTCCGGCACGGGCACATCAGGCGATTGCGCGACCGCCGGACAGGCCGACAGTGCGCACAGCAGTACAAGGACCGGGTGCCTGGATCGGACGGTCACGGCCACCAGAACGCGCTGAGCTGGGCTGCCCCCGGTTCCAGTCCCGTGCCGGTCGGCACGGTGAGCACGGCAATCCCTGCCGGAGGCATGCCGCGATAGTCGCCGGACTGGCCGCTGTGCAGCAGCGCCGCCAGCCGTTCCAGTCCGGGGTTGTGGCCAACCAGCATCAGCCGTTCGGCCTCGCCGTGAGTGTCGGCCAGGGAGATCAGCGTGCCCGGGGTGGCGTCGTAGATCGACGGTTCGATGCGCTGGTCGACGTAGCCGATGGCCGCCAGCACCGCCTCCAGCGTCTCGCGCGTCCGCCTTGAGGGCGAACACAGGACACAGTCGGGGATCAGCTTGTTCTCGGCCAGCCAGCGACCGGCGGCTTCCGCCTCGGCCAGGCCTTCGGCCGAGAGCGGGCGGTCCAGGTCGGCCTGTCCGTTGGCGGCAGGTTCCGCGTGGGCGTGTCGTAGCAGGATCAGTTCACGCATGCGCGCGGCAACTCCAGGGCTGAGGCTCGGCCGGCATTATCGCGCAGCCGCGTGATGGCTCAGGCTTTCTTCAACCACTTCAGCAAAGGCTCCCAGTCCTCCTGGTGCTCGCGCACCTGGGCGGAGTGGTAGTCGAAGAGGCTTTTTCCCAGTCCGGTCAGCATTACGTAGGCCTGGCTGTCGCGCAGTCGGGCCACCACCGGATAGGGCCACGCGCCGAGCAGTTCCATCGCCTGCTGCGAGGCATGGGTCCACGGCTTGAGCTTGTTTCCCACCAGCCCTACCCGCAACTGGCCGCGGCGGACGCGCGGATGCTTGGCGAGGGAGTCGAGGAACGGCACGGTGGCTTCGATGTCGAGCGCCGACGGCTGCACTGGCACGACCACCGCGTCGGCGGTTTCGAGGAAGTTCTCCAGGTCGTCCGCCATCGAACCGGCGGGCGCATCGATGATCAGGCGCTGGGTGTCGTCGGGCAGCTGCTTGCGCCACGCCTTGCGGCGGGTGCCGTCGAGCGGGAGCACGGCGCTGTCGAGGACCGCGCGCCGCTGCGCCCAGCGCGTCGAGGATTCCTGCGGATCGGCGTCGACGAGCGCGGTGCGCAGGCCGTCGAGCGCCGATTGTGCGGCGAGGTGCGTGGCGATCGTGGTCTTGCCCACGCCCCCCTTGGAACTGGCCACCAGCACGGTCTTCATGCGGACTCCCCTCTGGATGGAAGCCGCAGCGTACACCGGGCCCGGCCGCGCGACACGCTCAGGTGCCGACCGTCGCCCACAGCGGCAGGGTCAGCAGCGAAAGGAGCAGGCCGTACCCGACCATCGCCGCCGCCAGGCGCGGGGCCAGGCCGTGGGCGATGGCGAGCGCGCCGGCCGTGACCATCGACGGCATCGCCGCTTCGAGCACGGTGGTACGGGCCATCTCGCCCTGCAGCCCGAGCAGCGGCACGAGCAGCCAGGCCAGCGCCGGCATCACCGCCAGCTTCAGCAGCAGGCCGATGCCGAGCGGCTTGAGCTCGTCGCGCGGCAGGGTCAGGCGCACCGACAGGCCGATGGTCAGCATCGCCAGCGGCAACAGAGCATCGGACAGACGCTGCAGGCCACCGGCGAGCCAGCCCGGCGGATCGACCGGCATAACCGTGAACCCCGCCACCAGCGCCCACAGCGGCGGGAACTTCAGCACCCGCACGACCATCTGCCGCGGCGACGGCGCGTGTTCGCCGCTGTAGTGCGCCAGCACCCACAGGCCGAACGTCGACAACACCAGGAAGGTGCCGAACTGGTCGTACACCACCGCGTACGGCAGGGCGTGTTCGCCGACCAGCGCGCGGGTCAGCGGATAGCCGAGGAAGCTGGTGTTGCCCAGCGCGACGGTGAGCATCAGGACCGCAGTCTCGTCACGACGGAAACGCAGCCAGCGCGCGAGTGCGCCGACCAGCAGCACGGTCGCGCCCAGCAACAGCCACGGCACCGCGGCCACGCCCAGCAGCGCCGGCTCCAGATGCAGGCGCGGCACGTAACGCAGCACCGCCGCGGGCAGGCAGACGTAGAGGACGACCAGGTTCAGCGTCAGCGCGGCGTCGCCGGGCAGCACGCGCAGGCGCTGGAACAGGTAGCCCAGCGCCAGCATCGCCAGCACGAGCGCGAAAGCGTCGAAGGCCAATGGGACATTCCGTGCGGACCAGCGCACATGGTCGCGGTCGCGGCGGGACGGCTCAAGTATCCATCCTGCCCGCTATGATCGCCGCTCCGACATGGATGCGCGGCCACGATGACCGAACTGCAGGACCTCACCGCGCTGATCCGCGCCAACACGCCACTGATCGTCATCGAGACCCGCGACGAAGCACGCGTGGTCGAACTGTTCCGCCAGGCACTGATGCACGTGTGGCGCGCGCTGCACCGCTGGTCGATCACCGAGGGCCTGCGCCGCATCGATCTGGACCGCGAGGATGCGGCGGAGATCGCGCCCGACGCCTCCAACACGCTGCAGGCGATCCGCAACGCCGACCAGCGCGGCATCTACGTGCTGCTCGATTTCCATCCGTACCTGGGCTACGCCGGCACGCAGCGCCAGTTGCGCGACATCGTGCAGCGCCGCGACTGCCAGCCGCACGTGCTGGTGCTGGTCGGGCACAAAGTCGAGCTGCCGCCGGAGCTCGATGCCATCGCCGTGCGCTACGCGCCGCGCCTGCCCGATGCCAACGCGCTGCTCAAACTGGTGCGCGAGGAAGCCGAGAATTACGCGCGCGAACACGGCGGCAAGCGCGTGGAAGTCGACAGCGAAGCGGTGCAGCAGATCGTGCGCAACCTGCGCGGGCTCGATCCGATCGACGCGCGCCGCATCGCCCGGCACCTGATCTTCGAAGACGGCGCGCTCGGTCCGGACGACCTGCCGCAGCTGGCGAAGCTGAAGTTCGAACTGCTCAACCGCAGCGGCCACCTGCATTACGAATACGACAGCGCGCGCATGGACGAGGTCGCCGGCGCGGCACGCTTCAAGCGTTGGATCGAGCAGCGTCGCGGCGTGTTCGTCAGCGGCGATGCGCCGCCGGGACTCGATCCGCCCAAGGGCGTGCTGCTGCTGGGCGTGCAGGGCTGCGGCAAGTCGATGCTGGCCAAGGCCGTCGCCGCCGGCTTCGGCGTGCCGCTGGTGCGGCTGGACTTCGGCACGCTGTACGACAAGTTCCACGGCGAGACCGAGAAGAACCTGCGCGCCGCGCTGGCCTCGGCCGAGCAGCTGGAGCCGTGCGTGCTGTGGATCGACGAGATCGAGAAGGGTCTGGCCGGCGATGGCGGCGATTCCGACGGCGGCGTGTCGCGGCGCGTGCTCGGCTACCTGCTGACGTGGATGGCCGAGCGCCGCTCGCGCGTGTTCCTGGTCGCGACCGCGAACCAGATCGACGAGCTGCCTCCGGAACTGCTGCGCAAGGGTCGCTTCGACGAGATCTTCTTCGTCGACCTGCCCTCGCCCGCGGTGCGCGAGCAGCTGTTCGCGCTGCACCTGCGCAAGCGCTCGCTCGACCCTTCGACGTTCGATCTCGCAGGGCTGGCGACGGCGAGCGACGGGTTCTCCGGCGCTGAAATCGAACAGGCCATCGTGGCCGCGCTGTATGCCGCGCATGCGGCGAAGGCGCCGCTGGTCGACTTCACCCTGCGCAACGAGCTGAAGCAGACGCGTCCGCTCTCGGTGCTGATGGGCGAACAGGTGCAGGCGCTGCGCGAGTGGGCGAACGGACGCACGGTCCCGGCCGACTGAGTTCGCCATGACTTCCGGGTCGCGCATCGCGGCCCGGCAAGTTCCAGCATGGCGGCACCTGATCCGGGGTCGTCGTCATGCGAACGAAGCTCGCCTGGTTCCTCGTCCTGTCGCTTGCCTGCGTAACCACGCCGGCGCAGACGGCCACCGTCGCGCCCGGCACGGCGGCGCCCGTGTCGGGCCCGCTGCCACGCGACGGCTATTTCCAGCAGATCCATCGCGTCGCCGACGGCGTGTGGCTGATCGCGCAACCGCAGCCGTTCCACATCCAGCCGATCGGCAACGTCGTCGTGATCGAGCAACGCGACGGTCTGGTGCTGATCGACGCCGGCGGCTCGCCCGGCGCGGGCCGGCGCATCGTCGAGCTGGTGCGCGGCGTCAGCGACAAACCGGTGAAGGCGGTCGCGATCACCCACTGGCACGGCGACCACGTGCTCGGGCTTCCGGCGATCGTCGAGCGCTGGCCGAAAGCGGACGTGATCACCACCACGACCACCGCCGGACACCTGACCGGTCGCTCCATGAAGGCGTATCCGAAGGGCGCGCCCGATTCCACGGCGCAGGCGGCGTTCGACGAGCGACTGGATGGCGCGGACGCCTTCCTGCGCGACACGCTCGCCAAACCCGATCTCGCGCGCGCAGAGCGCGAAGGCTTCGAAGCGTCTCAGCGGCTGTTCCGCCAGTACCGCGAGGACACGCGTGGGCTGTATCTCGTCGCGCCGACGCGGATGTTCGATACGGCGCTGCGGCTGGACGATCCGCAACGTCCGGTCGAGCTTTGGCATCCGGGCCGCGCCAACACCGACGGCGATCTGGTCGCATGGCTGCCCGCGCAGCGCGCGATGGCCACCGGCGATCTGCTGGTCGCGCCGGTTCCCTTCGGCTTCAACGCATATCCCCGCGACTGGGCGGACTCGCTGCGCGCGCTGCAGGCGAAGCGCCCGACGCTGTGGCTTCCCGGCCACGGCGCGGCGATGCACGACGACGCCTATGTCCAGCGAGTGATCGCGCTGGTCGAGCAGACACGCGCCGCCGTCGCGCCGCTGGCGAAAGAAAGGCTGACGCTGGAACAGGTGCGCGCGAAGATCGATCTGTCGGACGCGCGCGTGCGGTTCGTCGGCGACGATCCGTGGTTGTCGCGCTGGTTCGACCGCTACTGGACGCAACCCTTCGTCGATGCGGCGTACCGTGAAGCGAACGGCCAGCCGATCGAACAGGGCGAAGGCTGAGTCAGGAAAGGAACCAGCCGGTGATCGCCATGCGGTCCTGCTCGGCCCACGGCGCGACCAGCGACACCGCGTGGCCGGTCGGCACCTTGAACAGCGACAGCGTGTTCCAGCGCGGCAGGAAGGTGTCGGTCACGCGGCCTTCGCCGTCAACGAACTGCAGCAGTCCGCCCCAGTCGGCGTGCCAGTCGCGGGTCAGGTTGAGCACGTAGGCGTAGAGCCGGCCTTCGCGCGATTCGGCATCGGTGTGGTAACGCAGGAAATGCCCCGCGCGGTAGCGCGTGGCCTGCGCATTGACGCGACGGATGCGCACGTCGCCGGTCAGCTCGCGCAGGAAGGCGAGGTACTGCGGCGAGTTGAACACTTCCAGCACGCGGTGCAGCGCCAGGTCGGGATCGCGCCCTTCCTGGTACGCGGTCACCATCATGTAGCTCTCGTAGGCGAAGCGGAATGCACCCTTTGCATCCGCCACGTCGGCGAGCAGGCGCGCGCGCTGCTCCGCATCCATCGCCGCGTAGGCGGCGTGCTCGATGGTGCGCGCGCCGGTCCCGTCGCGCACCGCCAGCGTCCACGGCACTTCCCGTGCGAGGCAGTCGTGGAGGCGCTGCGCAACCTCGGGCTGCAGGTAATCGGGGACCTGCGCACGTCCCTGCGCGAGCAGGCGCTCGCGGCACAGTGGGACGTCGACGCGGTCGCCGATCATGCGCTCAGTACCCGGCGGCCTGGCCGTCCTTGCGCGATTCGCTGGCGCCGATGTAGCCGCCATTCGGGTTGACCATGATCGCCTGGTAGCCGCCGTAGGGACCGTCGGCGAAGCGCACGGAATGACCCTTGCGCATCAGCGCGCGCACGGTTTCGTAGGAGAAGCCGGTTTCCAGGTCGAGCTCGCCGCCGTCGTTCATCGCGGTGTTCTGGCCGGCCGGTTCGGTGCTGCCGTCGTGCTGGATGCGCGGCGCGTCGCCGGCTTCCTGCAGGTTCATGCCGAAATCGACCAGGTTCATGATGATCTGCGCATGGCCCTGCGGCTGCATCGCGCCGCCCATCACGCCGAAGCTCAGCCACGGCTTGCCATCCTTCGTGGCGAAGGCGGGGATGATGGTGTGGAACGGACGCTTGCCCGGCGCGAACGAATTGGGATGGCCTTCCTTCAGGACGAACTGCTCGCCGCGGTCCTGGAAGATGAAGCCCAGCCCGGGAGGCGCCATGCCGCTGCCCATGCCGCGGTAGTTGGACTGGATCAGCGAGACCATCATGCCGTCGGCGTCGGCGACGGTCATGTAGATGGTGTCGCCTTCGTTGAGCTGCGGGATCACGCCGGGCTCGACCGCGCTTGCGGCGCGGTCCATCGAGATCAGCTTGCCGCGCTCGCGCGCATACGGCTTGGAGATCAGCTTCGCGGTCGGGCTCTTGTAGAAGTCGGGATCGGCGTACGACGCGGCGCGGTCGGCGAAGGCCAGCTTCTTGGCCTCGGTGAACAGGTGCACGTGTTCGGGACTGCCGAAGCCGTAGGACTTCAGGTCGTAGGGTTCGAGCAGGTTGAGGATCTGCAGCGCGGCGATGCCCTGCCCGTTCGGCGGCAGTTCCCACACGTCGACGCCACGGTAGTTGGTGCTGACCGGCTCGACCCATTCGCCGGTGTGCGAGGCGAGATCGTCGTAGCTCAGGAAGCCGCCGTTGGCCTTGAAGTACGCGTCGATGGTGCGCGCGATGTCGCCCTTGTAGAACGCGTCGCGGCCGCCGTTGGCGATCTTCTCCAGCGTGGTGGCGAGGTTGGGGTTCTTCCACATCTCGCCGGTGCGCGGGCCGCGTCTTTTACCGGGCGCATCACCGGCGACGGTGAACTGTTCGGTGAAGCCCGGCCACTTCGACAGCGTCGGCACGCTGCGGCCCCAGTAATACGCGATGACTTCGTGCACCGGATGGCCTTCGCGCGCGTAGCGGATCGCCGGCGCGAGATCCTCGGCGATCGGCTTGCGGCCAAAGCGGCCATGCAGCGCGAACCAGGCGTCCACCGTGCCCGGCACCGTCACGGGCAGCGGGCCGTGCGCCGGGATCTCGGTCAGGCCGCGGCGCTGGAACTCGGCCAGCGTCAGCGACTTGGGCGAACGACCGGAGCCGTTGTAGCCGTAGAGCTTCTTCGTCTTGGGATCCCAGACGATGGCGAACAGATCGCCACCGACACCGTTGCCGGTGGGTTCCATCAGGCCGAGCGCCGCGTTGGCGGCGATGGCGGCGTCGACCGCGCTGCCGCCGGCCTTCATCACGTCCAGCGCGATCTGCGTGGTGAGCGGGTGCGAGGTCGCGGCGATCGCATGCGGCGCATACACCTCGCTGCGCGTCGCGAAGGGCTTGCCGGTGATGCGGTCGGCGCACATGGCGGTGAACGGGAGACTCAGGAGGGCAGCGGTGAACAGCAGACGCATGGGCGGGTGATCGGCGGGATGACGCCGCATCCTAGCGCGAGGTTTGTGCGGCGTGACGTGCCGATCGTGCGCTCAGGGGACCGGGCGGTGGCGTATCGTGCGCGCGGTCTGGTTCGACGCTTCTGAGCCGCCACGCTGACGTTCGCCCTTCTCGCCTTCGGCGACCGCAGGGAGTGCAGAGCTGAGAGGGACAGGCGCGAAGCGCCAGGGAGAGGGGGTCGGGCTCCTGCTTACGCGCTGCGCGCGCACCCCTCTTCCGCCCTACGGGCACCTTCTCCCGCAAGGGGAGAAGGGAAAAGCATTAGTCGCCAAAGGCGGCCAGGGAACGGGGTTACGGCCAGCTCGGCGGATTCAACGCCCACGCCGCCTGCACCTCGGTCAGCACGGTGCGGTCGGTCTCGCGCCACTCGGGCAGCAGGCGGGTGAACTGGGCGGTGGTGTTCCACTGCTGCGGCTCGGTGCGGACGGCAGCGGCGTACCACTGCACGGCTTCGTCCTTGCGACCCACCGACCACAGCGCCAGTGCCAGCGTCGGCGGCATCCAGGCGGCGGTCACGCTGCGGCCTTCGACCAGCGAACGCCACTGCGCCAGCGCGCCTTCGGAATCGCCGGCGCGATACAGGTCCCAACCGTAGTTCCAGACGACCGAACGCCACAGCCCATCGCTGCGGTCGATCGCGCCGAGCGCGCGACCATAGAGCTGGCGGCCAAGATCGACGCGACCGGCTGCCATCGCCATGTGCGCGAGTTGCGCGACTTCGGCCTTGGCGCGCGGATTGCGCTCGACGATCTTGACCAGCTTTTCCATCGCCACGTCGCCGGTCTCGCGCACGGCGACCACGGGCTTGACGGTATTGGCGTCGGCGTCGAAGTAGAACTCCGACGGACGGGTAATGGATTGCGCCGACACGGCGCTGGAGACGGCCAAGAGCGCCGTCGCGAAAAGACTGCGAGCAAGCATGCGTGAATCCCCCTGTGCAACGCAGCAATCCTAACCCGCTTCGGGCCGGGATCGCCGCCTCGCGACATATCTGTCCGTGATAACGGCAGGGCCGCCGCATTCCGAAGGGCCCGTTTCGGCAAAGGTCCGCCCCGCTCCGGACCGCCTCCCCGCGGCCCGGAACGGTGCGGACGGGCCTCAAGGGCCCTTGGGCAGCAGGGCGACCTCGTCGATCACCCACATCGGATCGTGTTCGCCGGAGGCGAAGGTGAAGCACAGGTCGTGGCGTCCGGCGAGCGTCGGCATCGGCGCTTCCAGGACGGTCAGGCCCTGCGACTTGCGCGCCGGTGCGAGCGGCAACGTGATCGCCGGTTCGCCCTCGCAGCCGTCGACGCGCACTTCCAGCGCACCGCCCGGCACCTTGGCCTCGCGCGTCACCACCAGTCGAGCGTCCTTCCACAGCTGGAAGTTGTGCGGCAGCTGGCCGACGCGGACCTGCAGGGTGGCGATGCCGTCGAGCGGCGCGTCGTCGTAGAGCCAGCACGGATCGAACACGTCGCTCATCAGCAGCGTGCGTTCGCCTTCCTTGCCGTCGGCCGGTGCGTCGTCCTCCATCCGCAGGAGCAGGCCCTTCTTGCACGAGCGCAGGGCAGGGCCGCCGCGCGCCAGCAGGCTGCGCGCGTCCAGCGTGAAGCGGCGCGGTGCGGCCAGCGCGCGGGTGTCGGCGAAAGCGTTGGCGACGACAGTGCTCGGCAGCGGCAGGTCCAGCGGATGCGTGTACTCGGGCGAGACCGCGGTCGGATCACTGCCGTCGGTGGTGTAACGCAGCGTGCCGAAGCCGGTCTGGTTCGACATCGCCAGCGTCGCCTTCCCGCCTTCACCCGCCTGCGGGGTGAAACGCACGGCGAAGGCGCTGTCCGACGCGTTGAAGCCCGCCGTGCGGTAGCGCGCCATGTCCGGCGCCATGCGCTGCAGGAAGTCGTTCCAGTCCAGGCGCGCTTCCGGCGTCCACGTCACTTCGGCCAGCGCGGCGGCGCGCGGGAACATCGCCCGCTGCATGCGCTCGAGGGTGCGCTGGTGCTCGGTCCACAGGTTGGCCTGCGCGCCAAGCACGTGCCTGGCCTGTTCCGCGCTCAACTGCACGGGCACGACCTTGAACTCGTACACGCTCTTGAGCGACATCACGTCGAGCCGGCCCGGGTTCTCGTCGGGCGCGTCGCTCTGCAGGTGGTCGAGGTAGAGGTTCGGCGCGGGTGCGAGCACGACATCGTGGCCGGCGCGCGCGGCTTCGATCGCGCCGTCGGTGCCGCGCCACGACATCACCGTGGCGTCCTCTGGCGGGTTGCCTTCGAGGATCTCGTCCCAGCCGATCATGCGGCGACCCTTGGACTCGATGTACTTCTCGAGTCGCCCCATGAACCAGCCCTGCAGCTGCATTTCGTCCTTCAGGCCGAGCTCGCGCTTCTTCGCCTGCACGGCCGTCGACTGTTCCCACTGGTCCTTGGCCGCTTCGTCGCCGCCGAGGTGGATGTAGCGGCCGGGGAAGAGCTCCATCACTTCGTCGAGCACGTTCTCCAGGAACGTGAACGTGCCGTCGTCGACGTTGAACAACCATGTGTGCACGCCCCAGTCCGGCGACACCGGCGGCGTCTTGCCGGTCACGCCCAGCTTGGGATACGAGGCGATCGCCGCCTGCGCATGGCCGGGCAGGTCGATCTCCGGCACCACGGTGACGTAGCGCTCGGCGGCGTACTTCACCACGTCGCGGATCTCGTCCTGCGTGTAGAAGCCGCAGTAGGGCTTCGGCTTGCCCTTCGCATCGCGACCGGCCGCGCCAGCGGGAATGCGGCAGCCGCCGACTTCGGTGAGCTTGGGGTACTGGCGGATCTGGATGCGCCAGCCCTGGTCGTCGGTCAGGTGCCAATGGAAGGTGTTGAGCTTGTGCAGCGCCATCTGGTCGATCAGCGCCTTCACTTCGTCCGGCGTGCGGAAATGGCGCGCGACGTCGAGCATGAGGCCGCGCCAGGCGAAGCGCGGTGCGTCCTCGATACGTTGCGCGGCAATCGCCACGTCGCCCTTGCCGCCGTCGGCGGTGGCCAGTTGCCACAGCGTGACCGCGCCGTAGAACAGGCCCGCCGGCGCACGCGCACTGATCTTCGCGCCCTGCGGGGTGATGTCGAGCACGTAGGCCTCGTCGCCCGCGGGGGCGATGGCCGGATCGATCGCGAACACGACGGCCGCGCCGTCGACCGCGCCGCCCACTTGCGGGGCGAAGCCGCGCGACGTGTTCACGCGCGCGGCGAAATCGTTGGCGATGCGCGTGGCCTCGGCGTTGTCGCCGACCACCGCGATGCGCGCCTGCGGACCGAGCCGCAGCTGTCCCTCGCGGGTTTCGACCTGCGCGGGGCGGGGAATGACTTGAGTGGTCGCGGCCGCCACGGCCGGTGCTGTCGCCGGGCTGGTTTCCTTCGCCGGGGTCGCCGACGGTGCGGCGTCGCGCTGGCACGCGCCCAGGCCCAGCGCCAGGGTCACGCCGGCCACCACGCTCAATGCGGATTGCAGTCTCATCGCGTCCTCATCGTTTCGGTTGCGCCCCTGGGCGCCCAAACAAGCGGGCCCGGCATGACCGGGCCCGCTGTGTTGCCTTACACCGTCAAACCACGGTGCATCAGTAGTTGAAGCGGAAGTTCAGATAGTACTGGCGGCCGTTCTCGTAGATCGAACGCGGACGGTCCTTGTTCTCCGCGAAGTACTTGATCTTCGGGTTGTTGAGGTTCATCGCGTCGAGCTGCAACGACATGTTCTCGTTGATCTTCCAGCCGAACGACGCCGACAGGGTGCCGATGCTGTCCTGCCAGAACGCCGAGGCGCGATCCAGGCCGCTGAAGAACTCGTCGCGCCAGGTGTAGTTCACGCGGGCGTTGAACATCTCGTTCTCGAAGTAGCCACCCAGGTTGTAGGTGTACTCAGACGTGCCGAGCATCGCGTCGGTCTCGACCGTCAGCGGGTTGCCGTCGTCCGGGTTGTCCGCCTCGCCATCGGCGTAGGTGAAGTTGGCGAACGCGCCGAAGTAGTCGCCCAGCGGCGCTTCCCAGGCCAGCTCGATGCCCTTGACCTTGGCGCTGGTGTTGACCGGCACGGCCAGGTCGTACGGCACGTCGGCGCCCTGCGGGTGCAGCGCATCGACGGTGAAGTACGACTGGCGATCGTTACCCAGCGACACGTAGTTGTCGATGTCCATGTAGAACGCACCGACCGACAGCAGCGCGCGCTCGCTGTAGTACCACTCGTAGGTCGCGTCGAAGTTGGTCGACAGGATCGGCTCGAGGTTCGGGTTGCCACCCGTGCCGGTACCCACGCCGCCCACGTTCGCCGGGGGCGACAGGCTCACCGAACCGGCCAGCGACGAGAAGTCCGGACGCGTCAGCGTGCGCGACAGGGCCAGGCGCAGCACCGAGTCGTCGCTCACGTCGTACTTGAAGTTCGCGCTCGGCAGCCAGTCGTTGTAGCTGTTCTTGGTGATGACCTGCTTGTACGGACCGAAGGCCGAGGTGGTGACGGCGGCCGGATCGATCGCGGTGGTCTGGACGTAGTTCTTGACCTCTTCCTCGGTGCGCACGAAACGCACGCCCAGGTTGCCGGTCCAGCGATCGCCGCGGAAGTTCAGCTGACCGTAGGCGGCGTCGCTGCGCTCCTTCAGGCCGTACGCGCCGCTGTAGCGGAAACGCGTGATCGGATCGCGGTTGCTGAAGTTCGTGCCGAAGTTGTGGACGTCGCCGTCGGAGAAGTACCAGATGTCGCGCGGGAAGCTGCCGCCGAAGCCGTCGGCGAAATCGCCCGGATAGTTGCGGAAGCCCTGCGGCCAGCTGGCCGGATCGAACGCGCCCGGGCCGGGGCCCTGACCGGTGACCTGCGGCAGCTCGCGCTCGTGGCGGGCGGCGCGGATACCGAAGTCGAGCGAGGAGATCGTGCCGCCCTCGAAGAAGTACGAGCCGTCGATCTGGCCCCAGTCTTCCTGGTCTTCCACGTCGATGTCGTTGTCGCCGAACACCCAGTCGAGGCGGTAGTCGACGTTCGGAACGCCCGGCTGCGCCGTGTTGGCGGTACCCAGGTTCCAGTCGGCCGCGCCGACGCCGTGGATGTTCCAGCCGCCACCGGTGTTGAGGCCGGTGTCGAACTCCATCACGTCCTGGGTCGGCGTTTCGCCGTGGCCTTCGGAGGTGCCGCCCTGCGCGCTGAGGCGCAGGTTCTCGCTGACATCCCACTTGCCTTCGAGGCTGAAGTACTCGGTCGAGGACTTCGCATTGGGACGGTTGATCATGTCGTAGATGCCGAACGCATGATCCTGGCCCGGCGTCGGCGCGAACTCGGCGAACACCAGCGTGTTGTTGCGCACGACGTAACCGGGCAGCGGCACCTGGCCGATGTCGGTCGCGCTGGAGCCGTTGATGATGCGGCGGCCCCAGATCATGTAGTTGCGGTTGTAGTTGTCCGCCTTCATGTCGGAGCGGAAGTAGTTGGCTTCCAGTTCGACGGTGTCGGTGGGCTTCCACTGCGCGGTGAACATGCCGCCGGTGCGCTTGCGCTCCTGCTCGAACAGCGCCGAACCGATCAGCACCGGGAAGTACACGCCCACCAGGTCCGGATGCGCCTGACCCGCGGCGGTGCCGGCGGTGATCGGCTCGTAGCCCAGCAGCTCCTGGCCGTCGCGGCGCAGGTGGCGCTCTTCGCTGAACGCCTGCACGGTCAGGCCGAAGGTGCCGTCGCTGTTCTTCCAGTTGCCCAGCACGGACAGCTGCGGGTCGGTCTTGCCCGGCTTGTCGGCGTAGACGGCGCCCACGGAGCCGAAGATGCTGAAGCCGTCGTCGAAGTTCAGCGGGTTGCGCGTGATGATGTCCACGCTGCCCACCGCGCCGCCTTCGACCACCTTGGCCTCCGACGACTTGCGCACGATGACCTTGTCGACCAGTTCGGACGGCAGCAGCGAATAGCTGACGCTGCGGCCCACGGTGCCGGTCTGGTTCAGCACGAACCAGTCGCCCGAAGCGATGTTGTGGCCGTCGATCAGGGTCTGGGTGAGGCTGGGGCTGGTGCCGCGCATGGAGACGCGGTCGTTCTCGTCGAACGCGCCTTCGTTGGCGCTGGCCGCCGAGATGTTCACGCCCGGAATGCGCGCCAGCGAGTCGGCGACGTTCTTGTCGGGCATCTTGCCGATGTCTTCGGACGTGATGACTTCCACGCGGGTCACGTCATCGCGCTTGGTCTGCAGCGACTCCTCGATCGAGCCGCGGATGCCGCGCACGACGACTGCGTCCAGGTCCTTTGCTTCCTGCGAGGCCGACGAGGCCTGCGCGACGGTCGCGGTTTCCTGCGCCACGGCGGTCCCGGCAAAGCCGAGCGCGGCGACGATACTGGCCGATAGCATGGTCTTGCGAAGTTTCATTGCTCTCCCTCCCACGGGCTGATGTGCGACTCCGCTATGCCGTTTCTTCGTGCCGGCGTTACGGAGCCAGTTTTCTGGGCCGTTCCCGCAACGGCGGGCCCGGCTCCGTTGTCTTGCGCTGCATGGCGACGCTCACGCGTCGCGCTCCTGCGACAGATGCTCCAGGTACCAGCTGGCGGCGCCGATCACGCCCAGGCGCTCGTTCTCGATCAGGCGCACCGGCACGCGTTCCAGCGCTGCGTGCATCACGCCCTTGTCCAGCAGTCGCGCATGGAATGCGCTGTGCGGCAGGAAATCCTTGAGTTGCGGCAGGATGCCGCCGGCGATGAACACCGCCTTGGCACTGCTGACGATGACCAGGTCGCCGATCACGCTGCCGAGCAGGCCGCAGAAGGTCAGCACGGCCTCGCGTGCGCCGGCGTCGCCGCGGCGCGCGGCCTCGGTGATCGCGGCCGGTGCGCGCAGGCTGGCTTCGACGCCGTCGATCGCGCAGATCGCTTCATACAGATTGACCAGGCCCGGACCGGACACGAAGCGCTCGGTCGGCACGTGGGTCTGTCCACGTTGGCGGACCCATTCCAGGATCGCGATCTCGCGCGCGTTGCCGGGGGCGAAGGCGGTGTGGCCGGCTTCGGTCGGCAGCACCACGGTGCCGCCGCGATGCGGGATGCGCACCGCCGCGCCCAGGCCCGTGCCCGGACCGACCACCAGCACCGGACCGCGCGCGCCGGCGCTGACGCCGGGCGTCAGCAGCAGCGAATCGGCGGGGTCCATGCACTGCGCGGCGTGCGCTGCGGCCTGGAAATCGTTGATGAACTGCAACTCGCTCAGGCGCAGTTCGCTGCGCAGCTCCGACAGGGAGATGCGCCAGGGAAGATTGGAATTGATGACCGCGTCGTCGAGCACGACTCCCGCCGAGGCGATGGCCACGCGGTCGATGCCCGCGCAGGCGCTGTTGCCGGCGATGAAGTCGGCCAGGATCGCGGCCAGGCTGGGGTAATCGGCGCAGACATACTTGCGGTGGGCCAGGACGACGACGGCCGATTCACCGGCGCCGCCGGCGCGGACGAGCCCGACCCGGGTATGCGTTCCACCCACGTCGGCCGCGATGAAGCGCGGCTCAGGCTGCATCAGCGGCGGCACGGCGCTCACCCGCGGACGTCGCGCATGCGGGATGCGCTCGCGTAGTGGCTTGACCGGACTGGTGTTTGCGTCGAATCCCACCGCATGAGCCCTCCGTTTCCGCCGGCTCCCCACCGACGCGACCGAGATTGGCTCGCCTCTGACAACGTTGTCAACCAGAAGTTACAAATTTGTCAGAAACACCGGTGTCAGCGCCGACGAGCGGCCATTCTTGTTGCGGCGCAACAGCATGAAAACGCTTGCATGGCCCGCCCAGTGGACCTCTCAGGGGGTGGCTGGCCTGCGGGGGCGACTTGTGACAACGTTGCTCCACCGGATGTCGTGCAAGTCAGGGGCGACGTCCAAACCGAGTTCCTTGGGAGGGGAATCCGCATGTCCATGCCTTCGGCCAATCCGCGCAGCCACTACGGATCCATCGCGATCATCGGCGCGCTGTTCTTCATCTTCGGCTTCGTCACCTGGCTCAACGGCCCGCTGATCTCGTTCGCCAGGCTCGCCTTCAACGTCAGCGAGTCGCTCGCATTCCTGATTCCGTTCGCGTTCTACATCTCGTACTTCGTGTTGGCCCTGCCGTCGTCGCTGATCCTCAAGAAGACCGGCATGAAGAAGGGCATGGCGCTGGGCCTGTTCCTGATGGCGGTCGGCGCGGTGGTGTTCGGCCAGTACACGACGGCGCGCGTCTACGGCGGCGCGGTCACCGGCATCTTCGTGATCGGCGCGGGCCTGGCGATCCTGCAGACCGCTTCCAATCCCTACATCAGCATCCTCGGACCGATCGAGGGCGCGGCGCAGCGCATCGCGGTGATGGGCATCTGCAACAAGGTCGCCGGCATCCTCGCACCGCTGGTGATCGGCACGCTGGTGATGCACGGCATGGGCGACCTGAGCGCACAGGTGGCCAACGCCGACGCGGCGACGAAGGAGCAGCTGCTCAACGAGTTCGCCGCGCGCATCCACGACCCGTACATGTTCATGGCCGGCCTGCTGGCACTGCTGGCGGTCGGCATCGTGTTCTCGCCGTTGCCTGAAATCCGCCCGGAGGACGTCAACGCCGATACCGACGGTGCGCACGGTGCGCGGAAGACCAGCCTGTTCCAGTTCCCGCACGTGTGGCTGGGCGCGCTGTGCATCTTCGTGTACGTCGGCGTGGAAGTGATGGCGGGCGACGCCATCGGCACCTACGGCCAGGGCTTCGGCCTGCCGCTGGACAGCACCAAGTTCTTCACCTCGTTCACTCTGTTCGGCATGCTCGCCGGCTATGTGGTCGGCCTCGTGGCGATCCCGCGCTTCATTTCGCAGGAACGCTACCTCAGCTTCTCCGCGGTGCTCGGCGTGTTGTTCACGCTCGGCGCGTTCCTGACCAAGGGTTACGTGTCGGTGGGCTTCGTCGCCGCGCTGGGTTTCGCCCACGCGATGATGTGGCCGGCGATCTTCCCGCTCGCGATCCAGGGCCTGGGCCGCTTCACCGAATACGGCTCGGCGCTGCTGATCATGGGCATCGCCGGTGGCGCGGTGATCCCGCAGCTGTTCGTACACCTGAAGCAGGCGTACGACTTCCAGCTCGTGTTCCTGGTGCTGATGCTGCCGTGCTACCTGTACATCCTGTACTTCGCGCTGCGCGGACACGCCATCGGCCACGGCGTCGCCGGCGTGCCGGCCGCGCAGAACGGGTGACGGCCGTCGCGACTGTCGCGTCCATGCGGACCACACGCCAGCGCACGTCATTCCCATCGCGGGGACGTGTCGCTACGCTTTACGCACTTCCGCCGCGTCCCTGACGCGGCGGCTCCATCGGCGGCAGGCATGTCGAAACCACACGGAACCCCGGTGCGCAGACCCACGATCAAAGACGTCGCCGAGCGCGCCGAGGTGTCGCTCAAGACGGTCTCGCGCGTCATCAACGACGAACCCAGCGTGCAGGCGCGCACCCGCGAACGCGTGCAGCAGGCGATCGCCGACCTGGGCTACCAGCCCGATCCGTCCGCACGCAGCCTGCGCAGCGCGCAGCCGTACGCGCTGGGCCTGGTCTACGACAACCCGAACCCGTACTACGTCATCGCGGTGCAGGCTGGTGTGCTGTCGGTGTGCCGCGAGACCGGCTACGGCCTGCAGATCCATCCCTGCGATTCGTCGTCGAAGAACCTCGCCGCCGAACTCATCGATCTGGTCCAGCATTCGCGCCTCGCCGGCCTGGTGCTGGCGCCGCCGATGTCCGAGCGCAACGAGCTGGTGACCGAACTGGTCGCGCACGGCGTGCGCCTGGTGCGCATCGTCTCCGCCGCGGCCGATCCGCAGGACGGCAGCGCGTGCGTGTACGTGGACGACCGCGACGCCGCCTACGACATCACTGAACACCTGATCCAGCTCGGCCACAGCCGCATCGGTTTCCTCTGGGGCGGCAAGTCGCATGGCTCGTCGTGGGAACGCTACAAGGGCTATGAGGACGCGCTGCGCGAGTACGGCATCGCGCTCGATCCGGAACTGGTGGTCGAAGGCGACTACTCCTTCGACGACGGCTTCCGCGGCGCGCGTCGCCTGCTGGCGCTGCCCGACCGCCCGACCGCGATCTTCGGCAGCAACGACGAGATCGCCGCCGGCGTGCTCGCGGCGGCCAAGTCCAGCGGCATGAACGTGCCCTACGACCTGTCGATCGCCGGCTTCGAGGACAGCCCGTTCTCCAAGCAGAGCTGGCCGGCGCTGACCACCGCCAAGCAGGCCACGCAGGAGATCGCTCGCCACGCGGCGCAGCGACTGCTGCAGGAAGTCCGCGAGCACTCGCCCGCCCGTGCGCTGCCCAACGAAGGCTTCAGCCCCGAGCTGGTGGTGCGCGGATCGACCGCCCCGCCGCGCCCGAAGCCGTAATCCGCGCTCACGGCCGGCAAACGCGGCCGGTGCTCTGCTACCGCTCCTGAGCGCAGGTATCGGGAGCAGGGCCATGAACGCGACCGCCGAGATCGTCTCCCCCATACAGAACGACCCGGCGCTGGAGCGCCTGTTCGAGCAGGACCGGCGACTGGTCGCGCTGGGTCGCAAGGTGTGCGTGCTCAAGGCCATCGGCTGGGCGAGCGGGCTGGAGGAACGCTTCCTCGCGCAATGGCGCGCCGGCAAGCCGGAGTTGCCGCAGCCGGGCACCCAGCCGCTGCCCCTGATAGACACCATCGACGGCCTGCGCACGCTGATGTGCGAGATCGACCAGCGCCATCCGATCGGCCGCTGGCTCTACAAGACCGCATGGAGCTACCGGGTCGCCGCGCAGATGCTCGGCGCGATCGGCACCCCCGAATTCACCCGCTGCTCGGCCCTGCTCTACGGCCGGCCGGATTTCCGCTACCGCAGCCAGGACGTCAACAACGTCGACAGCGCGCGCGAGATGCTGGCGATCACCGACGAGCTGATCTCCGACCGCCTGCTGCCGGAGGTGCCGTTCGACATCCCCGCGCAGGAATTCGCCGAACGCCTGCGCGAACGCATCGGCCCGTTCTTCAAGCACGACGACGTGCGCGTGGTGCTCGATCCGGAACTGTCGTCCAAGGCCACCGCCGGCAGCCGCCGCATCAGCCTGCGCGCCACGGCGATGTTCTCTGAGCGCGACCTGGAGCAGCTGGTCGAACACGAGGCCTTCATCCATACCGCGACGCTGCTCAACGGCATGCACCAGCCGCACCTGCATGCGCTCGGGATCGGCTCGCCGCGCACTACGCGCGTGCAGGAAGGACTGGCGACGTTCTCCGAGATCGTCACCGGCGCGCTCGACATCGCCCGCCTGCGCCGCATCGCGCTGCGCGTGATGATGGTGAAGCAGGCGCTGGACGGCGCCGACTTCATCGAGGTGTTCAAGGGCTTCCTCGAAGCCGGGCAGAGCGAGGTCGAAAGCTACCGCAGCGCGTCGCGCATCTTCCGCGGCGGCGACGTGCGCGGACGCGTGTGCTTCACCAAGGACGGCGCGTACCTGGAAGGCGTGATGATCGTGCACGTGTTCATGCGCAAGGCGCTGCAGGAAGGCCGCGGCGACCTGCTGCCGATGCTGTTCGCCGGGCGCCTGACCACCGCCGACGTGATCGAGCTGGCGCCGTATCGCGACAGCGGTCTGATCGCGCCGCCGCTGTACGTGCCGCCGTGGGCGCGCGACCCGCAGCGCGTGCTTGCGACGATGGCATTCTCCACGGCCGCCCAGCGGCTGCGCCTGGACCGGCTCGACCTGCAGCGCTTCGTCGCCTTCGAGGACGAGATGATCGAGGAATCCGGCATCTGCTGAAGGCCGGTCGCGCGGACGCGCCGCGTTTGCATCGGTGCCCGCGCGGCAGCCCGACCCGCGCGGGGATGCCACGCGTCGGGTCATTCCGCGAGCGCCCGACCGCCACTCCGCCGCACCGCCCGCCCTGCCCCGCGGGTACCCGAAGCCGGACGTTCCCGCTCGCCGCAACGAGTAGGGAGATCCACCATGAAGCGATCCATCGCGACGGCCGCATGCGCGGCCCTTGCCGTCCTGGCGTGGTTGCCCGCGGCGACGGCGCAGGACCTGGCCAAGACCGCGGCGAAGAACGCCAAGGTCGTGCTGGACAACGACGAAGTGCGCGTGATCGAGCTCAACATGCCACCGGGCGCCACCACCGGCATGCATTCGCACCAGGACCACGTCGTCGTCTTCCTCACCGGAGGCAAGGCCCGCCAGACCGATGCCAGCGGTGCGGTGAAGGAACTCGAGCGCAAGGCCGGCGACGTCGCCTGGAGCGGCCCGGTCACGCACGACACGAAGAACGAAAGCGCGACCGCGGTGCGGACGCTGGTGATCGAGTTGAAGAAGTAGCTACGGCGCGCGACGAAGGCAGGGATGCCTTCGCCGCAACCGATCAGTGGGCTATCGCTTCTGCAATGCCGCTTACGCGCGCAGCAGCGTCGCGGCGCGGGCGAGGGCTTCGATCGCGCCCCATTCCTCCGCGGCGACCAGGCGCGACGGGGTGATCCACGAGCCACCGACGCAGGCCACGTTCGGCGTGGCGAGGTAGTCGCGCGCATTGTGCGCACCGATGCCGCCGGTCGCGCAGAAACGGATCTCCGGCAGCGGGCCGTGCAGCGAGCGCAGTGCCGGCGCACCGCCGGCGGCTTCGGCCGGGAAGAATTTCTGGAAGATGAAGCCGTGCTCGGCCAGCGTCATCGCCTCGCTCGCGGTGGCGGTGCCCGGCAGCCACGGCAGCGGCTGGTCCTTGGCCGCGGCGATCAGGTTCGGCGTCGAACCCGGCGACACCGCGAAGCGCGCGCCCGCCTGCTGTGCATCGAGCAGGTCCTGCGGCTTGCGCACGGTGCCCACGCCGACGATCGCACCGTCGACTTCGTTGGCGATCGCACGCACCGCATCGAGCGCGGCGCGCGTGCGCAGCGTGATCTCGATGGCGGGAATGCCACCGGCGACCAGCGCGCGCGCCAGCGACACCGCGTGCTTCGCGTCCTCGATCACCACCACCGGCATCACCGGCGCGACGTGCAGTACGGATTCCAGCAGGCCCATCTCTTCTTCTCCGGAAAGTGCGGCGCGTGCGCGCCTTGATGCGTTGTCCTGAAGCTCAGGCGGGATTGAAGATCCCGCCGCCGCGATCCGCCGGCGCCGCCATCTGGCGGAACACCGAGAACAGCTCGCGGCCCATGCCGACGTGCGAGGGCGACAGGTCGGCGCTGGCGTTCTCGCGCGAATCCCATTCGTCCTTCGGCACATGTACCTGCAGCGCGCCGGCGACCGCATCGACGCGCACGACGTCGCCGTCGCGCAGCTTCGCCAGCGGACCGCCGACGGCGGCTTCGGGGCTGATGTGGATCGCCGCGGGCACCTGGCCCGACGCGCCCGACATGCGTCCGTCGGTGACCAGCGCGACGCGATGGCCACGCTTCTGCAGCACGCTCAGCGTTGGCGTGAGCTGGTGCAGCTCGGGCATGCCATTGGCCTGCGGTCCCTGGAAGCGCACGACGACGATGACGTCGCGATCCAGTTCGCCACGATCGAACGCGGCCTTGACCTGCGACTGGTCGGAGAACACCCGGCACGGCGCCTCGATCTGCCACCGGTCTTCCGGCACCGCCGAGACCTTGATCGCCGCGGTGCCCAGCGTTCCGTGCAGCACGCGCAGGCCGCCATCGGGACGGAACGGCTCGGCAACCGGACGCAGGACCGTGGGATCGCCACTGCGTCCGGTTGCCGGCACGTAGTCGACCTGTTGCTCCGGCGCGAGCCGCGCTTCGACGCGATAGCGCGCCAGGCCCGGGCCGGCGATGGTTTCGACATCGCCGTGCAGCAGGCCCGCATCGAGCAGCTCGCCGATCAGGAACGCGAGGCCGCCGGCCGCATGGAAGTGGTTCACGTCGGCGCTGCCGTTGGGATACACGCGAGCCAGCAGCGGCACCACAGAGGACAGCGCGTCGAAATCCTCCAGGCGCAGTTCGATGCCCGCAGCTGCGGCGATCGCGATGAGGTGCAGCAGGTGGTTGGTGGAACCACCGGTCGTGTGCAGTCCGATCACGCCGTTGACGATCGCGCGCTCGTCGACGATGCGGCCGATCGGGCGGTAGTCCTCGCCCAGCGCCGTGATCTGCGCGACACGTCGCGCGGCCTGCGCGGTGAGCGCATCGCGCAGCGGATTGTCGGGATTGATGAAGCTGGAACCGGGCAGGTGCAGGCCCATCAGTTCCATCAGCATCTGGTTGGAATTGGCGGTGCCGTAGAACGTGCAGGTGCCGGGGCCGTGGTAACTCTGCGCCTCGGCTTCGAGCAGTTCCTCGCGCGTGGCCTCGCCGGTCGCGTAGCGCTGGCGCACTCGCGATTTCTCGTCGTTCGGCAGGCCCGATGTCATCGGGCCGGCGGGCACGAAGATCGCGGGCAGGTGGCCGAAGCTCAGCGCACCGATCAGCAGGCCCGGGACGATCTTGTCGCACACGCCCAGGTACAGCGCGGCGTCGAACATGTCGTGCGACAGCGCCACCGCGGTCGACAGCGCGATCACTTCGCGCGAGAACAGCGACAGCTCCATGCCGGCGCGACCCTGGGTCACGCCGTCGCACATCGCCGGCACGCCACCGGCGACCTGTGCGGTCGCGCCGACACTGCGCGCGGCATTCTTGATCAGGAACGGAAAGCGCTCCAGCGGCTGGTGCGCCGAGAGCATGTCGTTGTACGCGGTGACGATGCCGATGTTCGGCGCGTGGCCGCCGCGCAGCGCGGTCTTGTCGGTGCCGCAGGCGGCGAAGCCGTGGGCGAGGTTGCCGCACGACAGCGTGGCGCGGTGCGGGCCGCGACCGCAGGCGGCGTCGATGCGCGCCAGGTACGCGGCGCGACTGCTGGCGCTGCGCTTGCGGATGCGTTCGGTGACGTCGGCGACGACGGGATGCAGGGCGGGATACGTGTCCACTTCGGCTTACGGACTCCAGTAAAGCAGCGGTACGACCGGCGAACCGGCGAGCACGGAACGGATCGGCAGGGTCGAGCGCGGATCGCGTGCGGCGTTGTCCAGCACCTGTCGCTTCTTCGCGCCTTCGATGTGCAGGTACAGCGACGGCGCGGTGAAGATCGCGCTCAACGTGAGGGTCATGCGCGGTTCCGGCGCGGAGGCGCTGCGGATCGCGAGCACCGGCGCGCGGCCACGCGGTTGCAGGCCGACGTCGCGGCGTTCGAGATCGGGGAACAGCGATGCGACATGGCCGTCCTCGCCCATGCCGAGCACCACCACGTCCAGCGGCAGCGCTTCGTTGGCGACCTGGCTCAGCACCGGCAGCAGCGCGGCTTCTGGCGTGGACGTCGGCCGACGCAACGGCAGCAGCTGCGCCTGCGCGGCGGCGCCCTGGAACAGCGTCTCGCGCAGGAGGCGTTCGTTCGAACGCGGATGGTCGGATGCGACCCAGCGATCGTCGACCGGCACGACGGTGACGTGCGCCCAGTCGAGCGTCTGTTTCGACAGTTCGGTCAGGAACGCGCGCGGCGTGGTGCCACCGGAGACGGCCAGCCGCGCGACGCCGCGACGCGCGATCGCGCCGCGCAGGTCGGCGGCGACAGCTTTCGCCAGTGCGACGGCTAGCTGCGCCTTGTCGTCGAACAGGTGCTCGCGCGTGGGCAACGGGTCGGGTGTCAGCACGGTCAGTCGCTCCGCCAGCGCGCTCTTGGACAGGGCAGTTCTAGACAGCGTCCTCATGCCACGTCCTTCCGTCGCGTTCGATCAGGGCCACGGCCGCGCTGGGTCCCCAGCTGCCCGCGGTGTAGGGTTTGGGCGCATCGCTGCTGGCCTGCCACGCGGCGAGGATCGGATCGATCCACGCCCACGCCGCTTCCACTTCGTCGCGACGCATGAACAGCATCGGATTGCCGCGCACGACGTCCATCAGCAGGCGTTCGTACGCTTCAGGCTGACGGCCGCCGAACGTCTCGGCGAAGCTCAGGTCCATCGGCACGCGGCGCAGGCGCAGGCCGCCGGGGCCGGGCACCTTGTTGTTGAGCCACAGCTTCACGCCTTCGTCGGGCTGCAGGCGGATGACGAGCTGGTTCTGCGCGATCGGTTCGTCGCCGAAGATCGAATGCGGCACCTGGCGGAACGTCACCACGATCTCGGACTGGCGCTCGGCCAGGCGCTTGCCGGTGCGCAGGTAGAACGGCACGCCGGCCCAGCGCCAGTTGCGCACTTCGGCCTTGAGCGCGACGAAGGTTTCGGTGCGCGAATCGTTGCTGCCGAGTTCTTCGAGGTAGCCCGGGACGGGGCGACCTTCGACGGCACCGGCGCGGTACTGGCCGCGCACGGTGGCGTGCGCCGTCGCGCCGTTCTCGATCGGGCGCAGCGAGCGCAGCACCTTCAGCTTCTCGTCGCGGATCGCGTCGGCGGCGAGCGAGCTCGGCGGCTCCATCGCCACCAGGCACAGCAGCTGCAGCATGTGGTTCTGGACCATGTCGCGCAGCGCGCCGGACTTGTCGTAGTAGCTGGCGCGACGCTCCAGCCCGACGGTCTCGGCCACGGTGATCTGCACGTGGTCGATGTGCTCGGCCTTCCACAGCGGTTCGAACAGCGCGTTGCTGAAGCGCAGCGCGGTCAGGTTCTGCACCGTTTCCTTGCCGAGGTAGTGGTCGATTCGATAGATCTGCGATTCGGCGAACACCTGGCCGAGCGCATCGTTGATCGCCGCGGCGCTGGCCTGGTCGTGGCCGATCGGCTTTTCGACGACCACGCGTGTGTTCGCACCGGTCAGGCCGTGCGCCTGCAGGCGCGCACCGACGCTGCCGAACAGGTCCGGGCCGACCGCGAGGTAGAACACCCGCACGCGCGATTCGTCGGACAGCTCGCCGGCCAGCTCGGCCCAGCCGGTATCGGTGGACAGGTCGATGCGGCGATACGACAGCAGCTGCAGGAACGGTTCCAGCGCCGCGGGGGCGCGCATGTCGAAGGCGAGGTTCTTCTGCAGCGCCTCGCGCACGCGTTCGCGGTAGGCCTCGTCGGTCTGGGTGTCGCGGGCCAGACCGAAGATGCGCGTGCCGGCGACGATCTGGCCGTCGACGTAGCGATGGAACAGGGCGGGCAGGAGCTTGCGCAGGGCGAGGTCGCCGGTGCCGCCGAAGATGATCAGGTCGAAAGGCGCCATCGGCGCGACAAGGGGGCTCACGGGACGCTCCGGAAGGACTGCCGTTGAATGTAGACCAGAACCATACCAGTGACGATACCAGTCAAATACCAGAGGTGCAATCCGCCGTTTGGCGTAGGCATCGGCACTGCCGCGGGGCTGGAATCGCCCCTTCCCTGAGGGTTCGGGCCGGCTCCATCCTTGAACTTCAAGCACTTGGCGTTATGCGGGCGCGAAGACCCGTCGGCCACCCGACGGACGGAGCCTCGCGGGGGCGCGCTCCCGGCGAGCCCGGCGCTGAGACCGCGGGGTTGGCTTGCCCTGAGTGGTATGCCACTGGTATCGTCATGCCATGCAGCAGTATCTGGTCAACGAGTTCCATCGCCAGGCCGACGCGCGACGCGCACCGGCGTACCAGCACCTGCGTCGCACCCTCCAGCACGCGGTCGAGAACGGCGAGCTGACGCCGGGGCAGGCGCTGCCGAGCGAGCGCGAGCTGACCAAGCTGCTGGACCTGTCGCGCGTGACCGTGCGCAAGGCGATTTCCGGCCTCGTCGCCGATGGCCTGCTGGTGCAGCGACAGGGTTCGGGCACCTTCGTCGCCGAACGCATCGTCAAGTCGTTCTCCAAGCTGACCAGCTTCACCGACGACCTGCGCGCGCGCGGGCTCGATCCGAAGTCGCGCTTCATCGAACGCGGCATCGGCGAAGTCACGCCCGACGAGGCGATGGCGCTCAATCTCTCGCCTGGCGCGCAGGTGGTGCGCTACTACCGCCTGCGCATCGCCGAGGGCACCGCGCTGGCGCTGGAGCGCACGGTGGTGCCGCAGTCGGTGCTGGCCGATCCGTCGCTGGTGGAGAACTCGCTGTACGAGACGTTCCAGAAGCTCGGCCTGCGCCCGACCCGCGCGCTGCAGCGTCTGCGCGCGATCGCCTTCGACGCGGAGCAGGCCCGGCTGATGAACCTGCCCGAGGGCAGTCCCGGGTTGTTCATCGAGCGCCGCACCTTCCTCGACGACGGCCGCGTCGTCGAATACACCCGTTCCTTCTATCGCGGCGACGCCTACGACTTCGTCGCCGAGCTGCAGAGCGAGTGACCCTCGCGCGCGGCATGCACCGATTCCACAGACCACCCGGACGCAGCCTTGCGCAGGCGCCGGGACGGCAACGACAGGACCCGACACCGTGATCGATCCCACCGCGACGAAGATGCACGCCGAAGCGCACGAGGCCGCCGACGCGGTCGCGCGACAGTTCGCCGCCAACGCGCCGGTCATCGACGCGCTGGTGCAGCGCCTGAAGAAGAATCCGCCGCCGTTCATCGTCACCTGCGCGCGCGGCAGCTCCGATCACGCGGCGACCTACGGCAAGTACCTGTTCGAGACCACGCTCGGCCTGGTCACCGCGTCGGCCTCGCCGTCGGTGGGCTCGGTCTACGCGGTGCGCCCGCACCTGCTCGGCGCACTGTTCGTGGCGATCTCGCAGTCGGGCAAGAGCCCGGACCTGGTGCGCAACGCCGAGATCGCCAAGGCCGCCGGCGCGACCGTGGTCGCGCTGGTCAACGTCGAGGATTCCCCGCTGGCGCAACTCGCCGACACGGTGATCCCGCTGCGCGCGGGCCCGGAGAAGAGCGTCGCGGCGACCAAGAGCTATCTGTGTTCGCTCGCCGCCCTGCTGCAGCTGACTGCGCGCTGGAGCGGCGACGCGAAACTGCTCGCCGCGGTCGATGCGCTGCCCGATGCGCTGCGCGCGGCATGGTCGCAGGACTGGTCGCCGCTGGTGGATGGACTGAAGGATGCGCGCAACCTGTTCGTGGTCGGTCGTGGCCTGGGTCTGGGCGCGGCGCAGGAAGCGGCGCTGAAGTTCAAGGAAACCTGCGGCCTGCACGCCGAGGCGTTCTCGTCGGCCGAGGTGAAGCACGGGCCGATGGCGATCGTCGGACCGGGCTTCCCCGTGCTGGCGTTCGCGCAGGACGACGACACCGGCAGCGGCACGGCTGCGGTCGCGGAGGAATTCCGCGCACGCGGTGCGCCGGTATGGCTGACCTGGCCGGGCGCGGCCGCGCGCGAAGGCGTGCTGCCGATGCCGTCCTCGCAACATCCGGCGATGACGCCGCTGCTGGCGGTGCAGAGCTTCTACAAGGCGGTGAACGCGCTGGCGATCGCGCGCGGCCACAACCCGGACGTACCGCCGCATCTCAACAAGGTCACCGAGACGGTCTGACCATGAGCACCCTCGCTTTCACCAATGGCCACGTCCTGACCGAGCGCGGCTTCGAGTCCGACCTCAGCGTGCTGGTGGAGGACGGCCACATCGTCGCGATGCTGCCCGGCCCGGCGCCGAAGGGCGCGACGGCGGTGGACCTGCGCGGCGGCTATCTCGTGCCGGGCTTCATCGACACGCAGGTCAACGGCGGCGGCGACGTGCTGTTCAACGACGAGCCGACCGTCGACGGCCTGCGCCGGATCGCGCAGGCGCACCGCAAGTACGGCACCACCGGCCTGCTGCCGACGCTGATCAGCGACGACGTCGCGGTGATGTGCCGCGCGATCGCGGCCACGCGCGAGGCGATCGCGCAGAAGGTGCCGGGCGTGCTCGGCCTGCATCTGGAAGGTCCGTACCTCAATGCCGCGCGCAAGGGCGTGCACGATCCGTCCAAGTTCCACACACCGGGCGCGGACGAACTCGATATCGTCGCCTCGCTCGGCAAGGACGGCGTGACACTGCTGACGCTCGCGCCGGAGCGCTTCGACGCGGACACGATCAAGGCACTGGTCGCGCGTGGCGTCATCCTCGCCGCTGGCCACACCGCCGCCAACTACGAACAGCTGCGCGACGGCTTCGCCGCCGGCATCACCGGCGTGACCCACCTGTTCAATGCGATGACGCCGATGAGTTCGCGCGAACCCGGCGCGGTCGGCGCGGCGCTGGAGAATGCCGACGCGTGGTGCGGCCTGATCGTCGACGGCTACCACGTGCACGACGCGTCGTTGCGCGTGGCGATCGCCGCGCGCCCGCGCGGGAAGATGATGCTGGTCACCGACGCGATGCCGCCAGTGGGCGGCGAGCGCGAGGACTTCGAGCTCTACGGCGTGACCATGACCTGCCGCGACGGCCAGTGCACCACCGCCGACGGCACCCTCGCCGGCTCGGCGCTCGACATGGCCGGCGCCGTGCGCAACACCGTGCACCGTCTTGGCCTGCCGCTCGACGAGGCCTGCCGCATGGCGTCGCAATACCCGGCCGAGTTCATCGGGCTGGGCGGGGAACTGGGGCGCATCGCCCCGGGCTACCGCGCCGACCTCGTCGCGCTGGATACCGACCTGCAGGTGCGCGGGACGTGGATCGCGGGCGAAGGGAACGTTGTTGCCGCGTAAACCGTGACTCTTTTCCTTCTCCCCTTGCGGGAGAAGGGGGCGCAAAGCGCCGGAAGAGGGGCGCGCGAAGCGCTTGGCGGCAATGAGCTGCTGGCCACCACGCCTACCCCTCTCCCTGGCCGCCTATGGCGGCCTGTCCCTCTCCCGCAAGGGGAGAGGGAGGACTGCCTGAACAGGCAACGGCGGCTCCTCACGCCCTGCCCCAAGTCGGCCACCCGGCCGAAACGGGCCGGACTGCTACAATTCCGAGTCTTTGCTCGGGACTTTTAGCCTCGCGACTTTGTCTCGGGGCCGTTGCCGAGCGTCCGCAGCCACCTCCGCGGCCCCCGCCGCGCCGGAGCCACGCATGACCAGCACCGCCGAACTCAGCTCGCCGTCCTCGGCGAACACCGCGCTCACGAACTCGGTGCTCGACGCCGATTACACGCTCGAGCACAAGTACAGCCGCGAGAAAGGCCGCATCTACCTCAGCGGCGTGCAGGCGCTGGTGCGCCTGCCGCTGATGCAGCGCCTGCGCGACGAGGCCGCCGGACTCAACACCGCCGGCTTCATCTCCGGCTATCGCGGCTCGCCGCTGGGCGGGTTCGACCTGGAGCTGTGGCGCGCGCGCAAGTTCCTCGAGAACGCCGGCGTGAAGTTCACCCCGGGTCTCAACGAGGACCTCGGCGCGACGATGGTCTGGGGCACGCAGCAGACCAACCTGTTCCCGGGCGCGAAGGTCCAGGGCGTGTATGGCATGTGGTATGGCAAGGGTCCGGGCGTGGACCGCACCGGTGACGTGTTCAAGCACGCCAACGCCGCGGGTACCTCGCAGCATGGCGGCGTGCTCGCGCTCGCGGCCGACGACCATGCATGCCGCTCCTCGACGCTGCCGCACGGTTCGGAAGACGAGTTCGTCAGCGCGATGATGCCGATCCTCAATCCGGCCGGCGTGCAGGACATCCTGGACATGGGCCTGGTTGGCTGGGCGATGTCGCGCTACACGGGTCGCTGGGTCGGCTTCAAGACGATCGCCGAGACCGTCGAATCCTCGGCCTCGGTCGACGTCGACCCGATGGCCACGCGCATCGTGCTGCCGGAAGACTTCGAGATGCCCGAAGGCGGACTCAACATCCGCTGGCCGGATCCGCCGATGAACCAGGAGATGCGCCTGCACCGTTACGCGGTGAAGGCCGCGCAGGCGTTCGCCCGCGCCAACGGCATCGACCGCGTGGTGATCGATTCGCCGCGCGCGCGCCTGGGCATCGTCACCACCGGCAAGAGCTATCTCGACGTGCTGCAGGCGCTGGAATACCTGGGCCTGGACGAGCAGGCCTGCGCCGACCTCGGCATCCGCGTCTACAAGGTCGGCATGACCTGGCCGCTGGAGCCGGTGGGCATCACCAGGTTCGCGCAGGGCCTGGAGGACATCGTCGTCGTCGAAGAGAAGCGCGCCTTCATCGAGCGGCAGATGAAGGAGTCCATGTACAACTGGAGCGGCCAGCGCCCGTCGATCGTCGGCAAGTACGACGAGAACGGCGAATGGATCCTGCCCTCCACCGGCGAGCTGACGCCGGCGACGATCGCCGGCGTGATCGGCCGTCGCATCCAGCGCTTCCATGACTCCGAGCATATCCGCAACGTCATGGCGTGGATGGCCGAGAAGGAATCCGAGCTGGCCCTGCCGCGCGCGCAGTTCCCGCGCGTGCCGCACTACTGCTCGGGCTGCCCGCACAACACTTCGACCGTCGTGCCGGAAGGCTCGCGCGCGCTCGGCGGCATCGGTTGCCATTACATGGTGACCTGGATGGACCGCAGCACCGACACCTTCACCCACATGGGCGGCGAAGGCGTGACGTGGTCGGGCCAGGCGCCGTTCACCGATACGCCGCACGTGTTCCAGAACCTCGGCGACGGCACCTACTTCCACTCCGGTTCGCTGGCGATCCGCCAGTCGGTCGCGACCGGCGTGAACATCACCTACAAGATCCTCTACAACGACGCGGTCGCCATGACCGGCGGCCAGCCGGTGGACGGCACGCTGTCAGTGCCGCAGATCGCGCACCAGGTGCGCAGCGAAGGCGTGCAGACGATCGTGCTGGTCTCGGACGACATCGCCAAGTGGAGCAAGCGCGAGATCTTCCCGGGCGACATGGAATTCCATGACCGCAAGGAACTGGAGAACGTGCAGAAGCGCCTGCGCGAGGTGAAGGGCACCACGGTCCTGATCTACGACCAGACCTGCGCCACCGAGAAGCGCCGCCGCCGCAAGCGCGGCAAGATGGTCGATCCGCAGAAGCGCGTGATGGTCAACTCGCTGGTCTGCGAAGGCTGCGGCGACTGCGGCAAGAAGTCGTTCTGCGTCTCCGTGCTGCCGAAGGAAACCGAGTTCGGCCGCAAGCGCGAGATCGACCAGTCGAACTGCAACAAGGACTACAGCTGCGTCAACGGCTTCTGCCCGAGCTTCGTGACGGTGGAGGGCGGCGGCCTGCGCAAGAAGAAGGGCTCCAGCGCGAAGGACCGCCTCGCCGACCTGCCGATGCCGAAGGTCGCCAGCGACCTGTCGCAGCCCTGGAACATCCTGATCACGGGCGTCGGCGGCACCGGCGTCGTCACTATCGGCGCGCTGCTCGGCATGGCCGGCCACCTCGAAGGCAAGGGCGCGACGGTGCTCGACCAGACCGGCCTGGCGCAGAAGGGCGGCGCGGTCACCACGCACATCCGCATCGCGCGCACGCCGGACGACATCCACGCCGTGCGCATCGCCGCGGGCGAAGCCGACCTCGTGCTCGGCTGCGACATGGTGGTGGTCAACGACTACTGGGCGCTGTCGAAGGTGCGCGCGGGCCGTTCCAACGTCGTGCTCAACAGCTACGAAGCGATGCCGGGCACGTTCACCACGCGTCCCGACATGCAGTTCCCGGCGACGGACATCATCGCCGCGGTGAAGGTCGCCCTTGGCGGTACGGATCCGCACGTGGTCGATGCGACGCAGCTGGCGACCGCGCTGATGGGCGACGCCATCGCGACCAACCTGTTCATCCTCGGCTACGCCTGGCAGCAGGGCCTGGTGCCGCTGTCGATGGATTCGCTGATGCGCGCGATCGAGCTCAACGGCGCGGCGATCGAGATGAACAAGACCGCGTTCGCATGGGGCCGCCTGGCGGTGATCGATCCCAACGCGGTCGGCGAGGCCGCCGGCCTGATCCGCAACGCGCAGACCACGGCAGAAGCCACGCCGCACGAGCTGCCGATGCTCTCGCCGGGCCCGTGGGAAAGCACCGAGTGGGGTGCGACCTCCGCGCCGCGCACGACGCGCAAGGAAGACGAGCTGCGCCACGTGCCCGCGCACGGCGGCGACAACGTTGCGTTCCTGCCGCTGGACGACGCGCGCCTGTCGCGCTCGCTCGACGAGCTGGTCGAGCGTCGCGTGAAGTTCCTCACCGACTACCAGGACACCTCGTACGCCAAGCGTTACAGCGATTTCGTCGCGCGCGTGCACGCGGCCGAGCGCAACGTCGCCGGCACCACCGACCTCACCGAAGCCGTCGCGCGTTACGCGTTCAAGCTGATGGCGTACAAGGATGAGTACGAAGTCGCGCGCCTGTACACCAGCGGCGATTTCCAGCGGAAGCTGGAGCAGCAGTTCGAAGGCGACTACAAGCTCAAGTTCCACCTCGCCCCACCGCTGCTGGCGAAGAAGGACGCACAGGGCCGCCTGATCAAGCAGGAATTCGGCCCGTGGGTGTTCACCGCGTTCAAGTGGCTGGCGAAACTGCGCTTCCTGCGCGGCGGTACGTTCGACATCTTCGGCAAGACCGAGGAGCGCAAGATGGAGCGCCAGCTGATCGAGGACTACTTCCGCACGATCGAAGGCCTGCTGGGCAAGCTCGACCGCGCCAACGTGGACCTCGCGGCGGAAATCGCCAGCATCCCGGAGCACATCCGCGGCTACGGCCACGTCAAGGAAGACCACCTGCACAAGGCCAAGGCCCGCGAGGCCGAGCTGTTGAAGGAGTGGGACAACCCGCTGCGGATCGTGAAGGTGGCGTAAGCCGCGCGACGATCGCGTATCAGCGCAGGCGCAGCCCGCGCCTGCTTTCCCTTCTCCCCTTGCGGGAGAAGGTGCCCGAAAGGCGGAAGAGGGGTGGCGCGGACCGCTGGCCATCGTGGGCTGCCCCAACATCCCCCTCTCCCTGGCCGCTTCGCGGCCTGTCCCTCTCCCGCAAGGGGAGAGGGGCATGTCGCTCCTGCCACAGGGGTGTCAGCAGCTACGCGACATGATCGTCGCAGCTCGTCGATGAGGACCCGCCGCGCATGGACACCGGCCAGCTCAAACGCTTCTGCGCGCGTTTCCCCGCCACGGACGTCGTCCTGCACGGCGAACCGTCGAACATCCTGGTGTACTCGGTCGGCGGAAAGACCTTCGCCTACTTCAAGACCAGCGAACCCGAACGCTGGCGCTTCAGCTTCCGCGCCACGCCCGAGCGCTTTGTCGAACTCACCGATCAGCCCGGCATCAAGCCCGCGCGCTGGATGGGCCGCTGGTACTGGGTCACCGTCGTCGACGTGCGCCGTGTCCCGGAGGACTACCTGCGCGAGCTGGTGACGTGGTCGTACCGGCGCGCGCTGGGAACCTTGAGCGGCAAGCGGCGCAAGGAACTGCTGGGGGCGTGATGCCCGCAACCGCATGACGACCCAACCAATCGTGCACGCCGCGAGACCGCTTTGCCGCTAGCATCGAAGGCCCTTACGCCCGACGACGCCCATGCGCCCGCTGATTCTCCCGGCCCTGCTCGCCGCGCTCCTCGCCTCGCCCGCCTTCGCACAGGATTCCGCGCCGCGTCCGGAGGCCACTGAAGGCGCGAAAAGCGTGCAGCAGCAGGTCGTCGCATGGCGACGCGACCTCCACCAGCATCCCGAACTCGGCAACCATGAAGTGCGCACGGCGAAGCTCGTCGCCGACCAGTTGCGCCGACTCGGCCTGCAGCCGCGCACCGGCATCGCGCATACCGGTGTGGTCGCCGTGCTCAAGGGTGGCAAGCCCGGCCCGCGCATCGCGCTGCGCGCCGACATGGACGCGCTGCCGGTGACCGAACAGACCGGCCTGCCGTTCGCATCGAAAGTGAAGGCCACCTATCGCGGGCAGGACGTCGGCGTGATGCACGCCTGCGGCCACGACGCGCACGTGGCGATCCTGCTTGGCGTCGCGACCGCACTGGCGGCACAGAAGAACGATCTCCCCGGCGAGGTGATGTTCGTGTTCCAGCCGTCCGAGGAAGGCCCGCCGAATCCGGGCGAGAACTTCGGCGCCAAGCTCATGCTCGACGAGGGCGTGTTCCGCGACTTCAAGCCCGACGCCGTGTTCGGCCTGCACGTGTGGGCCGGTCTGCCAGTGGGCCAGATCGGGGTGCGCAGCGGACCGATGCTCGCCGCCGCCGACGAATGGAGCCTGACCGTGCGCGGCCAGCAGACGCACGGTTCGCGTCCGTGGGACGGTGTGGATCCGATCACCGTCGCCGCGCAGATCCTGCTCGGCACGCAGAGCCTGATCGCGCGTCAGGTCAACATCGCCGCCACGCCTGCGGTGCTGACCGCCGGCCAGTTCAACGCGGGCGTGCGCTTCAACATCATTCCCGACGAAGCGCGCATGGTCGGCACGCTGCGCACCTTCGATGCGAAGCAGCGCGAGGACATCATCGCCCGCTTCCGTCGCACGGCCGAGGACTTCGCCCACGCCAGTGGTGCGACCGCGACGCTCGATGTCGCGGCGAACGCACCGGCGACCGTAAACGACGCCGCGCTCACCGCGCGGGTGCGTCCGTCGCTGCAGCGCGCAGTCGGCGAAGCCAATGTGGTCGAGATGCCGATGGTGACCGTGGCCGAGGACTTCGCCCAGTTCGCCAACACCGTGCCGGGCGTGTACTTCTTCGTCGGCTCGACGTCGAAGGGCATCGATCCGGCGAAGGCGCCGATCAACCATTCGCCGCAGTTCCTCCTCGACGAGCAATCGCTCGACGTCGGCACGCGCGCAATGCTGCAGCTGGCGCTGGATTACCTGCACAGCGCGAACTGACGCCCGTAGCCCGGGTAAGCGCAGCGCACCCGGGAGCCCCCGGACGCACAACCCGGGTGCGCTCCGCTTACCCGGGCTACGTTCGGAGTTCCGACCCGTTCCGGCAAAGCGCCCTGCGTTAGGATCGGCCGATCACCCTGGGGAGTTCCACCGATGCGTCCGATGCCTGCGCTGCTCAGCTGCGCCCTGCTTGCCACTCCGCTGTTCGCGCACGCGCAGGCCGCGCCGCCGGAGCGCCCCGAGGTCGCCGCCGCAGCGAAGTCCGTGCAGCAGAAGGTCGTCGCCTGGCGCCGCGATTTCCACCAGCATCCGGAACTGTCCAACCGCGAGGAACGCACCGCGGCCAAGGTCGCTGAACACCTGCGCGCGCTCGGGCTGAAGCCGAAGGTCGGGATCGCGCACCACGGCGTGGTCGCGATCATCGAAGGCGGCAAACCCGGTCCGAAGATCGCGCTGCGTGCGGACATGGATGCGCTGCCGGTGACCGAACAGGTGGACCTGCCGTTCGCCTCGAAAGCCACCGCCACCTTCCGCGGCGAGACCGTCGGCGTGATGCACGCCTGCGGCCACGACGCCCACACCGGCATCCTGCTCGGCATCGCCGATGCGCTGGTGAAGATGAAGGCCGACCTGCCGGGCTCGGTGATGCTGGTCTTCCAGCCCTCCGAGGAAGGCGCACCCGACGGCGAGGAAGGCGGCGCGTCGCTGATGCTGGAAGAAGGCCTGTTCAAGGACTTCAAGCCCGAGGCGATGTTCGGGCTGCACGTGTTCTCGACCCTGCAGGTCGGCCAGATCGGCGTGCGCCAGGGCCCGCTGATGGCGGCCTCGGACAAGTTCACGATCAAGGTGAAGGGCCGGCAGACGCACGGTTCGCGTCCGTGGGGCGGCATCGATCCCATCGTCGCCGCGGCCGATGTCGTCGGCACTGCGCAGACCATCGTCAGCCGCCGCACCGACATCGCCAAACTACCGGCGGTCGTGAGCTTCGGCGCGATCAAGGGCGGCATCCGCTACAACATCATTCCCGACGAAGTGGAACTGGTCGGCACCATCCGCACCTTCGACGAAGGCATGCGCCAGCGCATCTTCGCCGACCTGAAGAACGTCGCCGAGCACGTCAGCGCCGCCAACGGCGCGACCGCCGTGGCCAGCGTCCCCGACAACGACGGCAACCCGGTCACGGTGAACGATCCGGCGCTCACCGCGCGCATGATCCCGAGCCTGCAGGCCGTGGTCGGCAAGGACAACGTGATCGAACCGCCGCTGCAGATGGGCGCGGAGGACTTCTCGTACTACGCGAAGGAAGTGCCGTCGATGTTCTTCTTCGTCGGCGCGACGGCGAAGGGCATCGATCCGGTCACCGCGCCGAGCAACCACTCGCCGAAGTTCGCGCTCGACGAATCGTCGCTCGACCTCGGCCTGCGCGCACTGCTGCAGGTGACGCTGGACTACCTGCATGGCGCGCCACGCCAGAGCGTTGCAGGCGCGGGCGGCTGAGAGGCTTCAGCGTTCTTTCCGAAGATCCATGCAGGTCGTCATCCCCGCGAAGGCGGGGATCCAACGGTGCGAGTATCACGTCTTACTGAAAGCGGAATGGCGTCGGCGACATGGATAGTGCCGCCTTTCGGCGGGACAGAAGACCCCGCCTTTGCGGGAATGACGGCGAAAGAACAACGTCAAACGAGTTCCTTCGACGAATGCGGATCCATCGAGTACGGGAACCGCTCCGCCAGGTGTCGCGGCTGCGCGCGCACGCGCTCGAACCATGCGCGCAGTCGCGGGCATGGATCAAGGTCGAAACCCGCTTCATCGGCCACGCCGGCATACGCATACAGCGCGGTGTCGGCGATCGTGTACGTATCCCCCGCGATGTAGTCGCGCGACGCCAGTTGCGCTTCGAGGATCTCCAGCGCCTTCGTTCCCGCGGCGCGCTTCATCGCGACCAGCGCTTCGGGTCGGCGTGCCAGTTTTCCGGTCAGCATCCAATGCCGCAGCGCGCCGATCTGGCTTTCGACGCGCTCCTGCTCGAACGACAGCCATTGCCAGACGCGAGCACGCCCGTACGCGTCGTCCGGCAGGTACGGCGTGCCATCGGCGAGGTACATCAGGATCGCGTTCGACTCGGCCAGCGCGCGGCCGTCCTCCAGCACCAGCGCGGGCACGGTGCCGGTGGGGCTGATCGCCCGGTACGCCGCATCGCGGCCCTCGCCCTCGAAGATTCGGACGAGGTGCGTGCGGTACGGCCGCTCCAGGTGATGCAGCAGCTGGCGCACTTTCCAGGCGTTCTGGGAGGGCAGGTAGTCGTGGAGGGTGAGCATGGGATCGCGTCCGGGTGGGGTGGCCGCAGTCTCGGCGTCGCCACGGCACCGCGATATCCGGAGCTTGCTGCGGATGCGTCCGGTCAGGTTCGGGGCGTCGCGGGCCGGTAAAATCGCCGCATGGACACCCATGACCTTCCGCTCGGCCGCCACGTCGACTACCCGCGCGAGTACGACGCGAGCCTGCTGTTCCCGATCGCCCGCACGCTTGGCCGCGCCGACATCGGCATCGACGCCGCCTCGCTGCCGTTCGACGGGCTGGACCGCTGGCACGCGTACGAACTGAGCTGGCTCGACGCGCGCGGCAAGCCGCGCGTGGGCACCGCGACGATCACCGTGCCGGCGACATCCCCGAACCTGGTCGAGTCCAAGTCGCTCAAGCTTTATCTCAACTCCTTCAACGCGACACGCTTCGATTCCGACGAGGACGTGCGCACACGCATCGCGCAGGACCTGTCGCGCTCGGCCGGTGCCGCGGTCGAAGTGGCCTTCGGCCTGCCGCCGATCGACGAAGCCGCGCCTGAAGAAGCGGTGATGGACTGCATCGATGGGCTCGATGTCGCGATCACCGACTACGGCCCGCCGAATGCCTCGCATCTGATGGCCGACGACACGCGCATCGTCAACGAGACGCTGACCAGTTCGCTGCTCAAATCGAACTGCCCGGTCACCGGCCAGCCCGACTGGGCGCGCATCGTCATCTCCTACGAAGGCCCGCGTATCGATCGCGCGGGGTTGCTGCGCTATCTCGTGTCGTTCCGCGACCACGCCGAGTTCCACGAACAGTGCGTGGAGCGCGTGTTCGTCGACCTGCTCGCGCGCACCGGCGCGCGCCAGTTGTCGGTCGAGGCGCGCTACACGCGTCGCGGCGGTCTCGACATCAATCCGTGGCGCGCCACGCCGGGCCACGCACGTCCTGCAGCGGGTCGCGACGAACGTCAGTGAAGTATTTGGGAAGTTTTCCTTAAGGCGCGTTTTTTGCCGTTGGAATGACCTTTCCTTAACAGGGTGCGTGCGATGTTGCCTCCGCCATTCCGGCAGGAGCTTCCATCCATGACACCGGACAAGAAAGCCGATTTTTCCGACGTCCAGAGCAAGGTCGAGAGCACCGAGCAGCTCAAGGCGGACTTCAGCGACGTCCAGTCGAACATCAGTTCGACCGAGACCATCACCTCCGCCACCGCGGGCGAAGAGCAGGTGCAGACCTACACGGTCGAGAAGGGCGACACGCTGTCGCACATCGCCAAGCGCTTCTACGGCAAGGCCGGTAAGTGGAACGCGATCTTCGACGCGAACCGCGACCAGCTCGACGATCCCGACCGCATCCAGCCCGGCCAGGTGCTGCGCATTCCGCCCGCCGGCGACTGAGCCGGCCACCGCGTTCCCCCAACACCATCGACGTCAGGAGAGATCCGATGATGATCCGCAACCGCCTGCAGTACGCCATCGCCGCCGCGCTGCTTGCATCGCTGGCCCTGGTGGGCTGCAAGAAGAAAGAAGAAGCCGTCGTCGCGCCGCCGCCGGCGAGCACCGAACCGGTCGCGCCTGCGACGCCGCCGCCCGCACCGGCCGCGACGGCCACCGTCACTTCGGTCGACCTCGGCACCGCCGTAGGTGCCGACAAGAAGGTCAGCGCACCGACCGCGACGTTCAAGCCGACCGACACCATCTACGCGTCCGTCGCCACCAGTACGTCCGATCCTGCGGCCGCCGTGCCGGCCAAGCTCGGCGCGAAGTGGACCTACCAGGACGGCCAGACGGTGAAGGAGGACAGCGCCGACGCGACGCTCACCGGCGCCGGCAACACCGACTTCAGCATCAACAGTCCGAAGGGATTCCCGGCCGGCAAGTACAAGGTCGAGATCTCGCTCGATGGCGCGGTCGTACAGACGCGCGACTTCGAAGTGAAGTAAAGCCCTCTCTCCCCACCACGTGGTGGGCAAGCATGGGCGCGGCCTCCCCACCGCGCCCTTTTTTTTCGGTGTCCCGGCGTCACTTCGCCGGGAAGGTGCCATCGACGTAGTACCAGCGCCCGTCCTCGCGAACGAAGCGGCTGAGTTCGTGCAGGCGCACTGCGGCCGCACCGCCGACCTTGTAGCGCGCAACGAATTCGACCGTCGCATGGTCCGCATCGATCACCGTATGCCGACGCACCTCAAGACCCAGCCATCGCGTCGCGCGGGTGTCGCCGAGGTCGAGGTCGGCCGGCCGCGTGGTCGGATGCCAGCTCGCACGCAGGTAATCGAGATCGCCCATCACATAGGCGCTGTAGCGCGAGCGCATCAGCGCCTGCGCGTCGGGCGCGGGCGTTCCGGCGTGCAGCGGGCCGCAGCAAGCGGCGTAGGCGCGGCGTGAGCCGCAGGGGCAGTCGGACATGGCGGATCGCGTGAAATGCGGGTGGACGGGCGGAATTCTCGGCGACCCGGGGCCGGTGCGACTACCATGTCGTGTTGTTTCCCCCACGCCGAGTCCCCCATGAAAGCTCCCGCCTACCTCGACGACGATCAGATCGAACGCCTGGCCGAATTGCTGGAACAGCGCGCGGTCCCGTTCAAGGGATTCAATCTGGAGGCCCTCGACGGCTACCTGTCGGCGCTCGCGGTCGGTCCGGAGACGGTGCCGTTCGAGCAGTGGCAGGTCGCCGTGTGGGGCACGCCGCCGCGCTGGAAGGACGACGAGGAGCGCCTGCAGGTCGAAGCACTGCTGCAGGGCCACTGGAACATGGTCAGCCAGCGCGTGCGCCACGGCGACGACGACCTGCCCGACCATCTCGCGCCGCTGCTGTGGCTGCCGGAGGATCCGGAGCAGGAGCAGGATGACGAACTCGACGTGGGCCGCGACTGGGCCTTCGGCTTCTTCCGCGGCGCGGAGCTGAGCGAGATCGCCTGGGACAAGTGGCTCGACGAGCACGAATGGGTCGACGAGATCTTCCTGCGCCTGGATCGCCTGGCCAGCGGCGAGATCATCGGCGAAGACCCGGACCAGCCGGGCGAGGCGGTGAGCTACCGCGAACGGCTGGAGGTCATCGCGAGCCTGCCGGGCATGCTCGCCGACCTGCACCACCTGCGCATCGATGCGCTCACGCCGCGCGAACCGATCCGCCGCGAGGCGACGCCCGACCGCAATGCGCCGTGCCCGTGCGGCAGCGGGAAGAAGTACAAGAAGTGCTGCGGCGCGGTTTGAGTCGAACCACGTCGCCATACTGCCGCGTGCGGTGACGCCGGCGTTCGCCCGCAGCCTGCAGCGTTGCACCCACGCGCTTTGCCGCCCCCGGCCGAAACCGCGACAATGCGAAGGTTGCGCGCCGAGCCGGCGCGCGCGTAGACGATGCCGCCCCGCGCGGCGTCCGGCCTGCACAGGCCTTCCGCCCACGTAACAGCCGCACGAGTCCCCGCCGACATGTCCAACACGCCCACGATCATCTACACGCTGACGGACGAAGCGCCGTTCCTGGCCACGCAGTCGCTGCTGCCGATCATCGAGGCGTACACCGCCACCGCGGGTATCCGCGTGGAAACGCGCGACATCTCCCTGTCGGGCCGCATCCTCTCGCAGTTCCCCGAGTTCCTGAAGGACGACCAGAAGATCGGCGACCACCTCGCCGAGCTCGGCCGCCTGGCGACCACGCCGGAAGCCAACATCATCAAGCTGCCCAACATCAGCGCCTCGGTGCCGCAGCTCAAGGCCGCCATCGCCGAACTGCAGGCGCAGGGCTACGCACTGCCGGACTATCCGGAAGAGCCCAAGGGCGAGCAGGAGAACGACATCAAGGCGCGCTACGACCGGGTCAAGGGCAGCGCGGTGAATCCGGTGCTGCGCGAAGGCAACTCCGATCGCCGCGCCCCGGCCTCGGTGAAGAACTACGCACGCAAGCACCCGCACAGGATGGGCGCGTGGAGCGCTGAATCGCGCTCGCACATCGCGCACATGGACGGCGGCGATTTTTACGGCAGCGAGCAGTCGAAGGTGATCGAGAAGGCCGGCACGGTCTCGATCGAGCTGACCGGCGCCGACGGCCGCCGCAACATGCTCAAGACCAACATCAAGGTACAGGCGGGCGAGCTGATCGACGCCTCCAGCCTGAGCGCGAACGCGCTGTCGTCCTTCGTCGACGCGCAAATCGACGACGCGCTCGCCAAGGGCGTGCTGTTCTCGCTGCACCTGAAGGCGACCATGATGAAGGTCTCCGACCCGATCATGTTCGGCATCGTGGTCAAGCGCTTCTACCGCGACACGCTGTCCAAGCACGCCGACGTGCTGGCCCGCGCCGGCTTCGATGCCAACAACGGCATCGGCGACCTGTACGCGCGCCTGTCGTCGCTGCCGCCGGAAACCGTGGCCGCGATCGAGGCGGACATCGTCGCCGAGTACACGCGCCGCCCGGCGCTGGCGATGGTCAATTCCGACAAGGGCATCACCAACCTGCACGTGCCGAGCGACGTGATCGTCGACGCCTCGATGCCGGCGATGATCCGCGACTCAGGCCGCATGTGGAACACCGACGGCAAGCTGCAGGACACCAAGGCGCTGATCCCGGACCGTTGCTACGCCGGCATCTACCAGGCCGTGATCGACGACTGCCGTGCGCACGGTGCGTTCGATCCAGCGACGATGGGCTCGGTGCCCAACGTCGGCCTGATGGCGCAGAAGGCCGAGGAGTACGGCAGCCACGACAAGACGTTCCAGATCCCCGCCGACGGCGTGGTGCGCGTGCTGGACGAGTCCGGCAACGTGCTGATGGAACACAAGGTCGAGGCTGGCGATATCTGGCGCATGTGCCAGACCAAGGACGCGCCGATCCAGGACTGGGTCAAGCTCGCGGTGAACCGCGCGCGCCTGTCGAACACGCCGGCCGTGTTCTGGCTGGACCCGCAGCGCGCGCACGACGCCAACGTGATCGCCAAGGTCGAGCGTTACCTCAAGGACCACGACACCGCGGGCCTGGACATCCGCATCCTCGCGCCGGTCGATGCGATGAAGCATGCGCTCGCGCGCATCCGCCAGGGCCAGGACACGATCTCGGTCACCGGCAACGTGCTGCGCGACTACCTCACCGACCTGTTCCCGATCATGGAGCTGGGCACCAGCGCCAAGATGCTGTCGATCGTGCCGCTGATGGCCGGCGGCGGCCTGTTCGAGACCGGTGCGGGCGGTTCGGCACCGAAGCACGTGCAGCAGTTCGTCGAAGAGGACTACCTGCGCTGGGATTCGCTGGGTGAGTTCCTCGCGCTGGCCGCGTCGCTGGAGCACCTCGCCAACCAGACCGGCAACGCGCGCGCGAAGGTGCTGGCCGACACGCTCGACGAGGCGAACGCGAAGTTCCTCGACAACGACAAGTCGCCCTCGCGCAAGGTCGGCGGCATCGACAACCGCGGCAGCCACTTCTACCTGGCGATGTACTGGGCGCGCGCACTCGCCGACCAGGACGGCGACGCGGAACTGAAGGCGCGCTTCGGCAAGCTCGCGCAGTCGCTGGAAGGCAACGAGCAGAAGATCGTCGACGAGCTGATCGCGGTGCAGGGCAAGCCGGTGGAGATCGGCGGCTACTACCACCCCGACATGGCGCAGCTGGCGTCGGCCATGCGCCCGAGCGCGACGCTCAACGCCGCGGTGGCCGCGCTGTAATCCGGCGCCTCCCAGTGGAAAGCAAAAGGCCCGGCAATGCCGGGCCTTTTCTTTTCTGATCGACGGTTGGGCGCTACTCGCCGCGCACGTAGGGAATGCTGGTGTTGCGGTCGCGTTCCTCTTCGCGCTGTTCGAACAGGCGGTTCGCCTTCTCTTCGGTCATCTCGAACTTCGGCGCCACGTACGGCAGCAGCAGGCGCAGCCACGAACGACTGATCCGTCGCGCTTCTTCCGGGCAACCCTTGGCGCGCGCCTCGGGCAGGTCGCCGTCGGTGACCACGCTGAGATAGCGCGCCGGATCGCTGCCGTACAGCAGGCATTGCAGGTTGAAATAGCGCTGCTCGCCGAGCGCATGCTCGTCGGCGTAGGCATCGAGGTTGTACTCGCCGGTGCTGCGCGCGAGGAACCAGTTCGATGCCATGCGCAGGTTCTCCGTCACCGTGGTCGTGGATTCGTCCAGCCCGGCGAAACGCAGCATCAGCGTGGTCGCGAGCTGGTCCACCGCATCCTCCTCGCGGCCGGTGATCGGGACCTGCAGCAACTGGATCAGCGCATGACCGGTCTCGTGCAGCAGGATGAAGCGCACGTTCGCATCCAGGTAGCGCTGCGCGTAGCCCTCGTCGAGCTTGTTGGTCGCGGCCAGTTCGCGGCCGCGCTCCTGCAGCACCTTCATCGTCTCGTAGCACATCACCACTTCGCCGCGTTCGGGCGAATAGAACGCGTTGACCTCGCCGCATTCGGCGGTGACGTAGTTGATCGGGCGCGGCAGCATCAACATGCCGTCGATGGCGTGCACTTCCGGCAGCTTGCGCAGCAGGTCGGTGTCGTGGGCCATCTTGTAGAAGGGTTCCAGCGCAGCGCTCTTCGGCTTGACGTACTCGTAGCCGAACACCACGCCGCCGGCCTTGCCCTCGGCATCGGCGGCCTTGGCGAAGGTGACTGGCTTGAGCGCGGCAAGGTCGTCCTGGAGCGCCTTTTCGGCTTCCTTGCGGCCTTCCTCACGCGCGGCCGCCAGCTCGACCGCCTTGCGCTTGCCGGCGATCAATGAATAGCCAAAGGCCCCGCTTACGGCGCCAAGCGCCAATGACAACAACACGATCAGGAGTCGGGTCGACATGCGCTTCCCCATGCGCTTTGCGGACAAGGGCGCACGTGGATCCCATGCGCCGTGCCGCGATCCTAGCGGCTCGCGCGTGATGGCGGAACTGCATCGCCTTCACGCATGCGCGAACGCCCTCAGCCGGTATGGCCTTCCACGGCGCGCGGCTCGGGGCGGATGCGCAGCGCCCACATCACCCCGGCGATCAGCAAGCCGATGCCGACAAGGGTCAGCGCCTCGGGCGCACGCCCGCGCAGGATGAACGCGTACGCCAGCGCGGCCAGCGTCTCGAACACGATCAACTGTCCCGCCACGGCGGTCGGCAGGCGCTGGCTCGCGGCGTTCCAGCACAGCGTGCCGATCCACGACGCGAACAGGCCGATCGCCGCCATCAGGCCGATGAAGAACCACGGGCGCGGGCCGAACGGCATCGGGAAATCACGGCCGAGCAGACTCGTCCCGACCCACACGACCACGTAGCCGGCGAGCGCCAGCGGCAGCGTCGCCACTCCCTGCGCGGTCGCCCAGGTGCGTGGACTGCGATCGGGGTGCGCGCGCAGCCAGTCGGCGTTGCGCAGCGGGTACCAGGTCCAGCAGGCCACCGCGACCAGCGCCAGCAGCGCGCCCTGCACGTAGCGCTTGAGATCGGCCTCCGGATCGGCGCGCAGCGCGTCCAGCTCGACTCGGTTCACGCAGGCGATGCCCGCTGCGATCAACAGCAGCGAGGGCAGTAGTCTCGCCCACGGCAGGCGGCCGTCGCGACGGTGGTCGCGCAGGTTCGCGCTTATCGCGATCACCACCGGCAGCGTGCCGATGATCATCGTCGGCAACGGCGCGCCGGCGCGCTGGATCGCGCTGGCAAGGCAGACGTAATAGAGCAGGTTGCCGATCGCGACGAGCTTGAGCGCTTCGATCCAGTCCGCGCGCACCAGCCGCCGCAGCGCGGCGCGGTCCATCCACGCCAGCGGCAGGGCGATCAGGCCGAAGGCGAGGTAGCGACCGACCGACTGCAACGCCGCCGGATATTCCGGCAGCAGCAGCGGGCCGACGAATACCAGGCCCCACATCAGGCCGGCGGCGAGTGCGTAGAGGGTTCCTGTCCACATGGCGGGCAGCGTGCGCGACGCGCGCGCGAAAGTCTTGAACCAGATTGCGGTGGCTAGCCGCGCAGCTGCTGCCGGTAGCGCGCAGGCGTGACCGCGTAACGGCGTGCGAAGGCCCGGGTCAGGTGGGCCTGGTCGCTCAGCCCCACCGCGGCGGCGACACGAGCCGGCGTGTCGCCCGCGGCGAGGCGACGCTTGGCCTCGGCCAGCCGCATCGCCATCAGCATCTGCTGCGGCGTGACGTCGTGGTGGTCGCGGAAGGCGCGCAGGAAATGGAAGGGACTGAGATCGGCGACGGCGGCGAGCTCCTCCAGCGTCACGCGCTCGGCGAGGTTCGCGCGAAGGTACTCGACGACATTCGCGAAACGCGGCGCGGCGGTAGGTGTGTCGGGCCGGCCGATGCGCGCCTGGTCGCGGAACGTGCCCAGCAACGACAGCAACAGGCTGTCGAAGGCCAGCGGTTCGTCGGCGTGCCACAACGCATCGAGCAGCGCGGTCACGCGATGCGCGCGCGCCGGATCGTGGTGCACGGCATCGCGGAACCACCAGCTGTCGTCGCCGGTCACGGCCTGCACGACATCCGCATCGATGTACGCCATGCGGTAACGCCAACCGCCTTCGGTTTCCGCGTGGCCGGTGTGCAGCACGTCCGGATTCATCATCACCCGCGAATCCGGCGGCGCCAGGTGCTCGCTGCCGCGGTAGCGGAAACGCTCGACTCCGGATTCGATCGCGCCGAGGCCGTAGGCGTCGTGGGTGTGGGGATCGAATTCGTGGCGCACGATGTGCGCGCGGTACAGCTCGATGCCGTCACGGTGCGCCGGGCGCCTGAACTGCGCCCGGTCCTGGGTGTGCTCGAACTGTCCGGGAACGCCCTGCATGGCCCGATCATGCCACGCGACGGCGAAGCCTTAGGTCTGCGGCGCCTCGACCGGTGCGGTCGCGGTGCTCGGCACCGCCGTCCACACGCTGTTGGGTTCGCCCTCGCGCGCGCGACGCGCGGTCACGCGTGCGAGCCAGGCGAAACCGACCGCGATCGCCAGCGCGCCGGCGTCGATCGCGAACAGGTCCCAATGCCCCGCCGCCGCGCTGGTCCACCACCACGCACCGGTGGCGAGACCATGCGCGAACGGCACTGCCGTGGTGACGATCGCGGCCAGCCACAACAGTTCCTGCGCCGCGCGGATCGGCGGTCGCAGCGCAGCCCACAGCGCGCACAGCCCCCACGCGACGAAGCACGCGAGGTTCACGCCGAAGCCGAGCTGCGCCGCATCGCGCATCGCACCGGACTGCAGCCACTGCGTGGCGACGAACGCGACCGAGATCGCCACGCACACGCCGATGCATACGCCGACCGTGGCACGCGCCATCCACAACTGCGCGCGCCCCTGCTGCGCCTGCCGGCGCTTGCGGCGCGACTCGATCCACAACAGGTTGCCGGAGTAGAACAGGAACGCGCCGCCGAGGCCGAGCAGGAAGTACAGCCAGCGCACCCACACGTTGCCGTACTCGCCAAAGTGCAGCGCGTAAGCCGCCGCGAGCGTTACGTGGTTGGCGTCGCGCTGGCCGGGCAGCTGCGTGCTCAGCAGCGCGCCGGTGTTAGCGTTGAGTGCGACCGCGCCGAGCGGGCCCAGCGCGCCGGGCGATTCGCCGGTGATCTCGACCGTGGCGTTGGCATCGCCGGCGTTGGCGAGCTTGAGGTACGCAGGTTCAAACGACTCCAGCCCCTGCGCGCGTGCGATTTCGATCGAGCGTGCCTGCCACATCGCCAGCGAACCCGGCGCCTGCGCGCGACCGGCCGCAGCGATCTGCGGCGCGGTGTCCATCGCCGGGCCCAGCGCCTGCATCAGCTGGCCGCGGTACACCAATGGGTTGAGCGCGAACATCACCACCATCACCAGGCACAGCAGGGCGCCGGTGACGGCGAACATCACGTGCATCGGCAGGCTCAGCACGCCGATGACGTTGTGCGCGTCCTGCCACAGCCGCTTGAGGTTGCGGCCCGGACGCAGCGCGAACAGGTCGTCCACCAGCTTCGGCAGATGGATGATAACGCCCGACACCAGCGCCAGCCCGTACAGCAGGCTGACGATGCCCATCAGGTAGGCGCCGGCGACGGGAATGCCCAGCGAGTAGTGCAGCGCGTTGACCAGTTCCGACAGCGCGCCGCCAGGCATCTCGTCGGTGCCGTCGAGTGCGTCGAGCGTGGCGAAACGCCACTGACCCTGCGCGTCCTGCCAGTACGTGGCGGTGACCGGGTACTCATCGCCCGGGAACACCATGCCGACGTGCTTTCGCGCTTCCGGATGTCGCGACAGCGTTTCGTCGAGCAGGTGCTGCGCGTCGTCCAGTGTTTCGACCGGACGCTCCACGCCATGCGGCGACTGCCACGCCTGCAGTTCGTGGTGGAAGATCGTGATCGCGCCGGCGTAGAACGCGACGAACAGCGCGAAGCCCGCGACCAGTCCGACCCAGGTATGCAGCGTGGTGAACGTACGCAGCGTGTTGGAGGAGAGTTTCATGACGTCACTCGATCCAGCGCAGGGTTTGCAGCACCCACAACGCACCGAGCGTCGCGAGGGCCAGCGCGCTGAGACACGCCCAGGCGCGCTTGCCGTTGGCGAACTGGAAACTCGCCGCCATCACACCGATCCACACCGCGAAGAACGCGACGATGCCGGGCACCAGCGTGCCCTGCCACGAACCCGGCAGCGACCACGTGAGCAGGCCCACGAGTCCCGCCGACAGCAGGAACCCGGGCACGATGCCGGCCAGCGCGCGCGCCCACATCAGCGCGCGCTCCCGTCGGCCGGCGCGGTGCGCCACGCGATGTAGGGCAACGCGATCACCACCAGCATCCAGCTGCCCATCATCGCGCACAGCCCGGCGCCGACACCGAGCTGCGCGATCCACAACGCCAGCGAAGCCACCGCCAGCGCGCTGCCGACGACGCGGCCCCTCGCGCCGCGGCGCTTCCACGCTGGCCAACGGCAATGCTCCGATGCAGCGTAGAACGCAGCGGCGGAGAGCATCGCGGTGGTGGCGGCGGCAATGGCGACGAGCAGGCTCATGCGTACGACTCTAGCGAGTAAGTTCTATCCGGTTACCACTGCAGTCGCGCGGTCGCGGTGATCGTGCGCGGATAGCCGTAGTAGCACCAGGTGACGCTGTTGCAGGCGCTCACGTACTCCTTGTCGCCCACGTTCGCCGCGTTCAGCTGCAGGCGCCACGCACCGATGTCGTAGTGCACGGCGGCGTCGAACAGCGTGTACGACGGCGTTTCCCACAGGTTGTACGCGTCGCCGAAGTGCTCGCCGGTGTAGCGCACGCCGGCGCCGAAGCCCAGGCCTGCCAGCACGCCGGAGGTGATGGTGTAGTCCGCGCCGAGCGAGGCCGACTGCTTGGGCTGCAGCGGGATTTCCGCGCCCAGCGACAGCGGATCGGTCGACTTGGTGACTTCCGAGTCGATGTACGCGTACGCGCCGTACACGCTCAGGCCGTTGCCGATGTTCCAGCGGCCTTCCAGCTCGACGCCCTGCACTTCCGTTTCGCCCTGCTGGATCGAATACAGCGTGTGGTTCGGATCGACCACCAGCGTGTTCTCCTGCACCAGCTTGTACACGGCCAGCGTGGCGAGGATGCGGTTGCTGGCCGGCTGGTACTTCACGCCCGCTTCGATCTGTTCGCCCGTGGTCGGCACGAACGCGTTGCCGGCGAAGTCGGTGCCCACCGTCGGCTGGAACGACTGCGACCAGCCCACGTACGGCGCGATGCCGTTATCGAACAGGTAGTTCACACCGACACGACCGGAGAACTTGTCGTCGCTCTGATGGCCCTGCGCACCGCCGATGACTTCATGCGTATCGGTGCCGACCCAGTCCTGGCGTGCGCCCAGCGTCGCCACCCAGCGACCGACCTTGATCTGGTCCTGCGCGTACAGGCCGAACTGCGACTGCTCCTGGCGCGTGCGCGAGGTGAAGTCGGGCTCGACGATCGGCGCGCCGTACACCGGATTGAAGATGTCCAGCGTCGGTGCGGTGAACGCGAATGCCGAGGCGTACTCATTGCGCAGGCGACGGTAGTCCAGGCCGGTCAGCAGCGTGTGCTGCGCCGCGCCGGTGTTGAACTCGAACTGCAGCTGGTTGTCGACGCCGAAAGTCTTGCTCTCTTCCTCGGTGTTCCACAGGTAGCGGAACAGCGTGCGCTGGTCGGCCAGCAGGCCGAACGCGCCGACCGACGTGCTCGGGTCGATCGTCGTCTCGCCGTAGCGCAGGTTCTGGCGGAACGTGGTGCCGCCGCCGAAGTCGTGGAAGTACTCCCAGCCGACCGACGCCATCGTCTTGTCGTAATTGTTGTACCCCGGCTCACCGGTGAAACGGTCCGCCGGGATCTTGCCGTGCGGGTTCGGCAGCAGCGTCCCTTCCGCCGGCAGGAAGCCTGCGCCGGCGACGGTGTCGTTCTTCTGCCAGCGCGCGAGCAGCGTCAGCGAGTTGGCCTCGTCCGGCTTCCACGTCAGTGAGGGCGCGAAGTAGTAGCGGTCGTCGTGCACGTAGTCGACCTGGTCGTCGCTGTTGCGCGCCAGCGCGGTGAGGCGATATGTCCACACGCCATCGTCGGTCAGCTTGCCGCCGAAATCGCCGGCGAGCTGGAACATGTCGTAGCTGCCGACCTGCAGTTCGACTTCACGCAGCGCTTCTTCGGTCGGACGCTTGCTGACGTAGTTGATCATGCCGCCCGGAGGCATCGCGCCGTAGGTCACCGACGACGGGCCCTTCAGTACTTCGATGCGCTCCAGGCCGTACGGTTCGATGCGGGTGATGCCGGTGCCGGAACCTTCCGCCAGCGACAGGCCGTCCATGTAGCGCGCCGGCGTGAAGCCGCGCAGCAGCAACCAGTCGCTGCGCGGATCGCCGCCGTAGCCGCCGCCCTGCGCACCGGCCGTGTACCACACCGCTTCCTCGACGCCGTGGACTGCGCGATCGCGCATCTGCTGGTCGGTCACCACCGAGATCGACTGCGGGATCTCGCGGATCGGCGTGTCGGTCTTGGTGACGGTGCCGCTGCTGCGGGCGATCGGCGCGCGGACTTCGACCGAGTCGAGGTCGGTGGCGCTGTCCCGCGCCGGCGCGGACTGGGCGAATGCGGCAGAGGAAGCGCCGGCCATGAAGAGACCGGTCAGGACGAGCCGGACCGAGGCCGGCAGGGAGCGAACGCGAGGACGGATGGACATAGGGGGCCTGAAGGAAGGAGTCGACCTGCCCGTCCCTGGGCCGCGACCGGCATGGCACCGGTGGCCAACATAAATAAGAATCGTTATCGATTGTAAGGCAGGACCCCGTTCAGGACCAAGCAGGGCCGGCGCCCGACGCCGATGGCTGGATGGCCGGGAACTCGGGATGGGCCGCTCGGCGACGCGCAAAAGAAAACGCGCCGCGGACGAGGCCGGCGGCGCGCTGGGGGAGGAAGGCGGGTATGGGGTTGGCGTGCGCGTCAGACGCTCGCGATGGGATCAGCGACAGCCGTCCAGGGCGAGGTCCAGACCCTGCGGCGCGTCGGCATCGCGAGTACGGACGGTCTTGTGATGGCCCAGCGGCGCGAAGAAGCGTTCCGAGGCAATGCGGTTGCCATAGCCCTTGGCGTAACGGTCGTCTTCGTCGTCGAACAGGTGCGGGTCGGCCAGATGGCCCTGCAGGAACAGCAGATTGGTGAACACGTTCATGGCGTACTCCTGGTGCGCTTGGCGGCGTCCTGGCGTGGACAACTTCCTTGAGTGCGTTGCAAGATACGCCCGCCGGATCGCCCGAAAAAGCGACCGTTTCGCAAGTCAGGCTTGAATCCATCTAAACGCTGAGGGCCGCAGGACGCGGCTTTCCGGAGGGGTCGCATGAGCCGTCCACCGCTGCAGGCACTGCTCGGTTTCATCGCCGCCGCACGCACCGGCAACCTGACCCGCGCGGCCGAGTCGATGCATCTGACCGTCAGCGCCCTGAGCCACCAGATCCGCGCGATCGAGGAACGCCTCGACCGCCGCCTGTTCGTGCGTGGCGCGCGCGGCGTGAAACTCACCGAGCACGGCCAAGCCCTGTTCGACCGCATCGCACCGCATCTGGAAGCGATCGAGCAGGCCCTGCAGCCGCGACGCGGACGCCGCGACGATGCGCTCGCGCTGACCCTGATGCCCTCGTTCGCATCCAGCTGGCTGGTGCCGCGCCTGCCGAGTTTCCTCGCCGCGCACCCGCAGCTGGAGATCAGCCTGCAGTCGAACATCGATCCGATCGATTTCGCGCGCGAGAGCTCGATTGACGCCGGCATCCGCTTTGGTCCGGGCAAGTGGCCGGGACTGGAAGCGGTGCACCTGTTCGACGACTGGATGACGCCGACCGCAAGCCCGAAGCTGATCGAACGCCTCGGCCGGCCGACGCTCGCCACGCTCAGCGAGTTCCCGCTGCTCGGTGCGCCGGGCGGGCGCTGGAGCGAATGGTTCGCGCGTTATGGCGGTTCGCCGCCGGCGCGCTTCGTGGCGATCTTCGACGATTCGGAGAACCTGCACCGTGCCGCTGCCGAAGGCATGGGCATCGTGCTCGGGCGCATCACCCTGGCGCGCCCGCTGATCGAGGCCGGCAGGCTGGTCGAGCTGTTCGACGAGCGGCTGAAGACGGAATTCGCGCACTACCTCGTCTACCCGTCGCGCTCGGCGGACCATCGCGGGCTGGCGACGTTCCGCGACTGGCTGCTCGGCGAAGCGGAGGTTTACGCCAGCAGCGATGCGATGGCGCCCGCCGGCGCCCGCGCCGCGAAGAAGACGGCGCGCGCCAAGCCGAAGAAGGCGAACAAGCCCGGCGCACGTGCCGTTCGTTGACGTGGCCGCCTTCACGTCCACGCGCTAGTCTGGCGGCCCCTTCCCGAAGGCAATGGAGCACCGCATGAAACGTCTGCTGCTCGCCGCACTGGTTCCCGCCCTGCTGATCGCACACGCCGACGTCGCCGCGCAGGCCAAGTCGAAGCCCGCCGCCAAGGCGACTGCCGCGACTGCGGTCGATCCCGCACTGCAGGCCGCGCTGCGCTCGCCCGCGCGCGATGCCAAGAACGTGCTGCGCGACCAGTACCGCCATCCGGCCGAGACGCTGTCGTTCTTCGGCCTCAAGCCGAACCAGAACGTCATCGAGATCACGCCTGGCGGCGGCTGGTACACCGAGATACTCGCGCCGTACCTGAAGGACGGCGGCCAGTACGTCGCGGCCATGTACGACCCCGCGATCCCGAACCAGCCGCAGTATCGCTACCGCCAGAGCAAGGCGCTCGACGAGCGCTTCGCCAACACCGCGGTGTACGGCAAGCCGGCGGTGCGCAACTTCGATCCGAAGGCACCGAACTTCGGTCCGGCCGGTTCGGCCGACCTGGTGCTGACGTTCCGCAACGCGCACAACTGGGTCGACGACGGCACGGCGGATGCGTACTTCAAGGCGTTCTTCGACGTGCTCAAGCCGGGCGGCACGCTTGGCGTGGTCGACCATCGCGCCAAGCCGGGCACCGACCTGGAGAAGATGAAGACGTCCGGTTACCTCACCGAAGCGCTGGTGATCGAACTGGCGCAAAAGGCCGGCTTCAAGCTTGACGCGAAGAGCGAGGTCAATGCGAATGCGAAGGACACCGCCGACCATCCCAATGGCGTGTGGACGCTGCCGCCGACCAACCAGCACGACGCCAAGGACGACGCCAAGTACAAGGCGATCGGCGAAAGCGATCGCATGACGCTGCGCTTCGTGAAGCCGTAACGGGTCGCGGAGTTCGTCATTGCTGTAAAGCGGGAATCCGGGCGTTCATCCGTCGCTTCCGCCAAGGCCGTCATCCCGCGAAGGCGGGAATCCAACTGTCCGATGCATCACCTCTGCGGAGACCGGAGATAGGCCGTCGAGTTGGATCCCCGCCTTCGCGGGGATGACGGCATCGTCCATCTCGAGCCGTCGCTTCCCATGCTCATCGCGTTCAACAAGCCTTACGGCGTGCTGTGTCAGT